>JAEUNN010000164.1 GCA_016791085.1 Rhodocyclaceae bacterium
CATGACGGGCATGCCCGAAGCGGCATTGGCGCGCGAAATAGGCCTGCCCTATGCCGCCATCGCCGTGGTGGCGAATTGTGCCGCCGGGCGTTCCGACAGCGCCCACGGCATTCAGCTCGACCAGATCGAAACCACGCTGCATTCCGCCATGGGGCGGGTGCGCCGCATCCTGGAGCAGTTCTGCCGCGGCGAGGCGGCATGATCCGCCCGGTACTGCGCATGGGCGACCCGCGCCTGTTGCGCGTGGCGCAGCCGGTGCGCCGCTACGGCACGCCGGAACTGGCGGAACTGATCGCCGACATGCACGACACCATGCGCGAACTGGACGGGGCCGGGCTTGCCGCGCCACAGATCGGTGTCGATCTGCGCGTGGTGATATTCGGCTTCGACGCCAATGCGCGCTATCCGGACGCACCGCCGGTGCCTTACACGGTGCTTGTGAATCCGGTAATCACCCCGCTTGGCGACGAGATCGAAGACGGCTGGGAAGGCTGTTTGTCCGTACCGGGCCTGCGTGGTGTGGTGCCGCGCTGGCGGCGCATCGCCTACCGCGGCCAGGACGCGGCCGGCCAGCCGATAGAGCGTACGGCGGAAGGTTTTCACGCGCGTGTCGTGCAGCACGAGTGCGACCACCTGGATGGCATCCTCTACCCCATGCGCATACGCGACTTCACGCGCTTCGGGTTCACCGAGGAACTGTTTCCGGGCGCCGCGGTGCCGGCGGATTAGGCCGGTCCGCCATCTGCACCGCGCAGGTGTGGATGCCGGCCGTGCCGGCGCTTGCCTCCGGCGCGACTATTCCACCAGTCATCCTGAACTGCCACAGACTTTCCGGCAGGCAAATCCGAACCCGGGCGTGCCGAACGTATCCGCGCTGCAATGTGTTCCCTATCCCTGCGTCTATGCACAGACTGCGAGGCCTGCTGCGATATTTGCTCGGGCGGATATGAGCGCCTTGGCATGTGACGCGCATCGCTCGGTCGGATCTTTGCCTGGCGTTTTCGCTCTCACCCCCGGGCCGCAGTCGATTGCTGCTGGATTCACAGCGTAACGCCTGGACGTGGAGTTTTTGGGCGACAGCCTGCAGCCCGAATCCCCGTGGAATTCTTTCCCAGTCGTATCGGTTGACCGGACATCCCCCAAAAATTGCCGCACGGTCTGCAAGGTGCCAGGGGAATCCATGCCAGGCGCTGTGGCTGGAGCGGCGCGCGAAAAGAGTCGCGCGCCGCGGTAATTCCATCATGCCGGCGCTGGCATTATGGCAGCCGGTTCAGCACTCCCTGTCTGGCGCTGGCCACAGGCTTGAAATTCATGGCCCGCGTCCGACAGCGGCATCGGCGCGCCGGAACCTGCTGACGCGCGGCAGCCTGCGTGACGGGGTTACACGTTCTTTGGCGGGCAGGTGCGGAATCTGACAACATTGCAAGGTTCAAAAGGCTGGCTCGTAGGGTGAAGCAATGTCGCAGCCGGAAATCAACTTCATGATTCATAAGGCTTCTTGGTAAATCCAGCGCGAAAAGTTACAGACAACCTGCGTGTTTGTAATTTAAGGGTATCAATACTTCATGGCAAAACATTTTCTGGAGCATTTTTTTCACACATAGGTGTCAATATGGCACCCATTTCATGGATGAGTTAAGTTACACAGAAAATGCATAAATATCAGTAAAAATATATATATCCGATGATTTTTTGCGATGGATTGCATGCCTTGAAAGTTGCGAAAATACAAAATGGTGTAAATATTTGTGCTGGAAGCTTCATGGCAAACTGGAGATAAAATCGACATTTGGTACACTCCGGCCATCCGGGATTATTGGGAGCTTATGATGCACTTGGGTCGCAGATTTGAACGTTTTGGGTGCAGCGCAGGGCGTTCGGCCCTGGCTTGCGTTGCCGTGGCCCTGCTTGCCGGGTGCATGACTCCATACAGCGAAGCTCCGGTCGCTACGAATTTTCCGAATACCAAGCAGCAAAAACTTCAGGCGGCGTCCCATTGGGGCGTGATCGCGAATTCCACCGCCGACAGCTTGATGGCCGGTTTGGTCAAGGGTCCCGGTTGCAGCCAGCCTGGAACCAACTGCGAGCGCTTGTATGTGGTGGAGCGTGCGCAGGCATCGCAATTCGAGCGGGCATTCCGCAACCAGTTGATCAGCTCTCTGGTATCCAAGGGCGCGACGGTCGCAAAAGCTCCGGCCGGCGCAACCGAGGTGAGCGTCGATATCCAGCTCACGCGTTTCAATGCGCGCAGCGAAAAAAGCTGGTCGGCCGGCGGGGATGGCCGCTTCGTGAGCGCGACCGCGGTGGGGGTTGGCTTGTGGGCGCTATACGGGCAATGGACCGGCGCGGGACATGAAGCACTGGCGGCAGTCGGACTGCTCGGAGCGGTAGACGCGTCGCGGTGGCTGAATTCGCAATTCGCGGCGGGCCCCACGCCTACCCATGAGGTCACGATCACCCTTTCCGCAAGTTCGGCCGACCGCTACCTGGCGCGCGCGACCAACGTGTATTACGTGGCCGATGGCGATCGAGCCCTGTATGCCGAAGGCCTGCCTCTCTACCAGTTCAAAGTGACGGGTGACAAATGATGACTGCGCGTAAACTTGCCCTCAGCCTTGCGCTGGTGCTGGGCATCGCTGCCTGCGCGACCACGCAGGAGGAACCCTCTTACCAGTCGGTTGCGAACAGCGAGTTCGTTGCGGCGAATTACCTGGCGGCAGACATGCTCATTGCACGCCTGGATGCGCGCATACGGTCCGACCAGCCCCTGATTGCCGCAACGGTGGTGAACATCGATGCGCTGGAACATTCATCGACGCTGGGTCGCGTGGTATCCGAGCAGGTGGCCGGACGCTTTGCGCAACGCGGATATCGCATCGTCGAAATGAAGTTCCGCAATTCGGTCTATATGAAGCGCACTGAAGGCGAACTGGTGCTCACGCGCGAGCTGAACGAGGTAGCGCGCTCGCACAATGCCCAGGCGGTGGTTTTGGGCACTTACGCCCACGACACGAAAGCCGTGTACCTGAACCTCAAAGTGGTTCAGCCCGGCTCCAACGTGGTGTTGGCGGTGTACGACTATGTGCTGCCCATGAATGAGGGCGTGAAGGCGATGTTGGGCCGGCGTGCCTGATTTTGCGTCGCGCGCCAGGATGCTGGCTGCGCGTGCTTCCGATCGCTCACGCGGCCTCGTCCGGCACCGCTAAAGCCGGGCGGGCTGCGGTTTAAATGGGTGCCAGGCAATTCTGATGCGCGGGCAAAGCCGCCCGCTCCAGGCATTCGATCGCGGCCTGGCGCCGGCGGCCGAAATAGTCCCGGCTGTCCCTCGTGCGCCAGGTGCCGGCCAGCAGGCTGGCCGGCACACCGCTCTCCTCAGATCGCGAGCTTTTCCAGCAGCTGCTGTTCCAGCCGCAGCAAGGGGCCGGTCTGGTGCAATACCGGGCCGCTTACCAGGAAGGTGTCTTCGACACGTTCGCCCAGGGTCGTGATTTTCGCCGTGTGCAGGTTGATGCCGTTTTCGACCAGTACTTGCGCGACCTCGTACAAGAGGCCCGGCCGGTCGGCCGCGGTCACGTGCAGGATGTGGCGCTGACGCCGGTCGTCGGCGGTCACCGACACTTCGGGCTGGATAGGAAAATGCCGCACCTGGCGCGACAGGCGGGTGGTGGTCGGACGGTCGGGCGGGCCCAGTGCGCGCAGGCGCTCGACCAGGTCGTGCTCGATCAGTCCTATCATGTCGCGCGCCTCGAAATCTTCGTTGGTATCGAGCAGTATGAAACTGTCCAGCGCGTACTTGTGCCGCGTGGTGTGGATTTTCGCGTCCACGATGCTGTAGCCCAGGCGGCTGAAAAAGCCGCACAGGCGCACGAACAGGTCGGGCTGGTCGGGCGCATACACCATGACCTGCAGGCCTTCGCCGGCCTGATTGACGCGCGCGCGCACCACCGGCGCTTCGCCGTGGGTGCGGTAGTACAGCATGCGCGTGTGCCAGGCGATTTCTTCGGAATCGTGGCGCAGGAAGTACACGGTGTCGAATTCGTCCCACAACTCGTTTTCGACGCCGTCGCGCAGGCCGTG
>JAEUNN010000169.1 GCA_016791085.1 Rhodocyclaceae bacterium
GGCCCAGGCCACCATGGCCGTGCATGAAGCATCCAGCGCGCAGAGCGAAGCCGCGGCATCCATGGCGGCCGCCATGGAACAAATGTCGGTGAGCATTTCCAGCGTGTCCGACGCCGCGGCCGAAGTGAACCGCGAGTCCGAAGCCAGCCTGCAGAGCACCCGCAAGGGCAATCAGGCGGTTGCGGTGATGCGCGACGACATCCTGCGCGTGGAGTCGGTGGTGCGCGAAATTTCCGGCGCCGCAGCCGGTTTCGTGGCCAGCACGCGGGCCATCAACGACATGACGCAGCGCGTCAAGGAAATTGCCGAGCAAACCAATCTGCTGGCGCTCAATGCGGCCATCGAAGCCGCGCGCGCCGGCGAGCAGGGACGAGGGTTTGCCGTGGTGGCGGACGAAGTGCGCAAGCTGGCGGAAAAATCCTCGCTCGCGGCAGCCGAAATCGAACGCATCACGCGCGAACTGGACAGCAGCGCCGGCAACGTCGAGGACGTCGTGCGCCAGGGCGGCGCGGCCATTGCGGCCACCACGGCGGCGCTGGAGCGCGTCGGCGAAGTGCTGGCGGCGGCCAGCGGCGCGGTCGAGCGCAGTGCCGGCGGCATGCAGGAAATCACCGCTTCCACGCGCGAACAGACCACCGCGGGGCAGGACATTGCCCGCAATGTCGAACAGATCGCCCAGCGCGCCGAACAGAACAGCCACGCCGTGGCCGAGGTGGCGCAGCAGGCCGACCGGCTCAAACAGTTGGCTGCGCACCTGGAAGGCACGGTCGGGCGCTTCCGGCTCTGAGCCGTGGCCGCGCTGCTCAAGAAGCGCGGCGTTGCGCCGTAATGCACAAACGGCCGGCAGGCGCCGGCCCCTGGAGGATAGATCGATGTCCGAATTGCTCAAGAACATAGATGCGCGCACCCGCCTCGCGGGTACCAACAAACTCGAAATCCTGATGTTTTCGCTCGGCATAGATAGCCGCACGGGACGCCGGGAAACTTTCGGCATCAATGTTTTCAAGGTGCGCGAAGTCATGCGCACGCCGCCCATCGCGGCCGCGCCCGAAATGCCGCACGCGGTGCAGGGCATGGTAAGCCTGCGCGGCGTGCTGGTGCCGGTCGTGGATTTGGCGAGCTTCGCGCACTTTTCCACCGAATGCCCGCGCGACGTGATGATCGTGACCGAATACAACGGGCACACGCAGGGCTTTCTGGTCGAGTCGGTGGATACCATCCTGCGTCTGGACTGGGCGCAGATGCGGGTGCCGCCGCAAATGCTCACCGCCAATCTGGCCAGCCTGGTCACCGCCGTGACGGAACTGCCGGACAGCCGCCTGGTGATGATGCTGGACGTCGAAAAGGTGCTGGCCGAAACGGCGCAAATCGACAACGAACTGGCCTACCAGGACATCAAGCCGCTGGACATGGACGGCGCGACCGTGCTGTTCGCCGACGATTCTTCGGTCGCGCGCACGCAAATCCAGCGCACCCTGGAACGCATGGGCGTGCGCCACTATTCCGCCATCAACGGCCGCCACGCCTGGCAGGAACTGACCAAACTCGCCGCCTACGCCGAAGCGCAGCGGCGCCCCGTGCGGGATTTCGTGCAGCTCGTGCTGACCGACGTCGAAATGCCCGAAATGGATGGCTACATGCTCACGCGCAATATCAAGAACGATCCGCGCTTCGCCGGCATACCGGTGCTCATGCATTCGTCCCTGTCGTCGATGTCGAACCGCAAACTGGGGCGCGCCGTGGGGGTGGATGAATACGTGTCGAAATTCGAGCCGCACCGTCTGGCGGAAACCCTGGCGCGCATGCTCAACCAGGCCTCCGCCGTCGAGGCCGCCTGAGGCTGCGCGGCGCGCTCGCAACACAAGGACTGATACATGGACAACGCAGACACCTCCCTGCTCGAAGCGGTCGACGCGCGTACCCGGCTTGCCGGCAGCAACTGCATGGAAATATTGCTGTTTTCGCTGGGCACGCATGAAACTTTCGGCATCAACGTGTTCAAGGTGCGCGAGGTCTGCCGCACGCCCATGATCACTCCGGCGCCGAACATGCCGGGTGGCGTGGAAGGGCTGATTTCCCTGCGCGGCAACGTGATTCCGGTCATGAACCTGGCCAAGATCATGAATCTCGAGGGCGCCGAGCGGCCCACCGCCTCCATGATGGTGACCGAATACAGCAAGCGCACCCTGGGCTTCCTGGTGCATGGCGTGGATCGCATCATTCGCGTGGATTGGGACAAGGTGCGCGCGCCCGAGGACGTGCTGTCCGGCGAACAACATTTCATCACCGCCATTACCGAACTGCCGGACGGCCGCCTGGTATCCATCCTGGACGTGGAGTCCATCCTGGCCGCGACTTTCGGCGAAACCGTCACCGGGGAAATTCTGCCCATAGGCGGCGAGCGCGACTACAACGTGTTTTTCGTCGACGACTCGTCGGTGGCCCGCCGCAAGATTGCCGAGGTGCTGGAAAAGCTGGGCGTACGCCACAAGCACGCGGTCAATGGCGCGGAAGCCTGGACACGCCTGCAGGCCATGGCCGCGCACTTCACGAACAGCTCGAATTCGGTGACCGAAGAACTGGACGTGATTCTGGTCGATGCCGAAATGCCGGAAATGGACGGCTATGTGCTCACCCGCAACATCAAGGCCGACCCGCGCTTTGCCGGCGTTCCGGTGGTGATGCATTCCTCGCTGTCCTCGCAGGCCAATCGGGCCATGGGCAAGAGCGTGGGCGTGGACGCCTACGTCGCCAAATTCGACGCGGAAGTGCTGGCCGATACCTTGCGCCCGCTGCTGCGCGCCAAAGACTGAAGCACTGATCACGCTTACCCGCAGCTTGATACTTACGGGAGATTTACATGGCTGACCCGAAAATGAAATTCCTGGTCGTGGATGACTTTTCGACCATGCGCCGCATCGTGCGCAACCTGCTCAAGGAACTGGGCTTTGCCAACGTCGAAGAAGCCGAGGACGGCGTCGTGGCATTGCAGAAGCTGCAGGGCGGCGGCATCGAATTCGTCGTGACGGACTGGAACATGCCCAACATGACCGGCCTGGAACTGCTGCAGGCGATACGCGCCAATGCGCAGTACAAGCACTTGCCGGTGCTCATGATCACGGCCGAGGCGAAGAAAGAAAACATTATCGCCGCCGCCCAGGCGGGTGCCTCCGGCTACATCGTGAAGCCATTTACGGCTGCCACGCTGTCCGAGAAGCTCACCAAGATATTCGAGAAGATGGAGAAAAAAGCCGCCTGACCAGGCTGCTTTGCCCATGCCTGAGAGCAGGAGGTTCCATGGCTAAAAAGCTGAAATTTGACGAGTCCGGCGACAGCGACGAATTGCAGGCGCTGTTCGACACCATCGCCGCGACCTCCGGCCCGGCGCCCAAGCCGCGCCTGGAAGTGATAGAGCGCGCACCGGCCGAGGCGGCCGATACGGCGGATTTGCAGGATTTGTTCGACCAGACCGCCGCTGCCTATGACGAGGCGCACCCGGATTTGCCGGCCGACACGCCGCATGCCCAGGAAGGACACAGTTGCGAGCGCGTGTTCAATCGCGTCGGCCACATGGCGCGCGCGCTGCACGATACGCTGCGCCAGCTCGGTTACGACAGCGCGCTGGAAGACGCCGCGCGCAGCATACCGGACGCACGCGAACGCCTGGCCTACATCGGTCACCTGACCGAACAGGCGGCCTGCCGGGTACTCAATGCCACGGATGTCGCCATCCCCTTGCAGACCCAGCTCGGCAACGACAGCACGGCGCTGGCAGCGCGCTGGGACCGGCTCTATGCCAACCAGATGGGCGTCGAAGAATTCAAGGCGCTGGCCGCGGAAACGCGCAGCTTCCTGCACGGCGTGCCGGAGTGCACCAGGAACACCGGCACCCAGCTGCACGAAATCATGATGGCGCAGGACTTCCAGGATTTGACCGGGCAGGTCATCAAGAAAATCGTGGAAATGGCGCAGCAACTTGAAACCGGCCTGCTGCAGGTGCTGATCGAGGCCATGCCCGAGAGCAAGCGGCAGGAAGCACCCGACAGCTTGCTCAATGGTCCGGTCATCAACGCGGCCGGACGCACCGATGTGGTGAGCAGCCAGGAACAAGTGGACGACCTGCTGGAAAGCCTGGGCTTCTAGCACCCGCGCGGCGCCGCAGCTGGACGCGCCGCCCCGAGAAATTTGGAGAAGCAGACTATGAGCGATTTCGCAGGGATGGAAGAACTGTTGCAGGACTTTCTGGTCGAGGCGACAGACCTGCTGAGCAGTGTCGATTTCAAGCTGGTCGATCTCGAGCGGGCGCCCGGCGACCGCGGCCTGCTGAACGACATTTTCCGGGGTTTTCACACCATCAAGGGCGGCGCCGGGTTTCTCAATGCCGGCGAGCTGGTCAATCTGTGCCACCTGACGGAAAACCTGTTCGACAAGCTGCGCAACATGGAGCTGCATCTCGACCCGCCGCTCATGGACGTGATTCTGTCCGCCACGGCTGCGGTGCGGCACATGTTTACGCACCTGGAGCGCGGCATGCAGCCGCCCGCCGCCGATCCCGACATCATCGCGCGCCTGCAGGCGGCGCTGCGCGGGGAGGCTCTGGCCAAAGTCGAGCACACTGCACCGATCGCGGCGGTGGCGGTGGCGGCGCCGGCAGCGGCGAGCGGCGAGCCGGACTGGAATCTGCTGCATCGCGCCGTGACCGGTGTGGTGCCTCAGGCGGCGCCGGCCACGCCACCCGAAGCGCAACGCGCCGCCAACCAGCCGGCCGACCCGGTCACGCACTCGTTCGGGCGCCGCGCCAGCGATCATCCCGGCTTTACCGGTCCGACCGGCCGGCGTGACGCCGAGCGCGGCCGCGATACCTCGATACGCGTGGATACTTCGCGGCTCGATCAGGTACTCAATCTGTCGGGCGAAATCGGCCTCACGAAAAACCGCCTGACGGCACTGCGCGCGGACATACTGAACGGGCGTTCCGACACCGAAACCCTGCACGCGCTGGACGTGGCGGTGAGCCAGCTCGACCTGCTGGTGTCCGACCTCCAGAACGCGGTCATGAAAACCCGCATGCAACCTATCGGCCGCCTGTTCCAGAAATATCCGCGCATCGCGCGCGATCTGGCACGCAGTCTGGGCAAGGATGTGGAACTCGACCTGGCCGGCGAGGACACGGAAATCGACAAAACCATGATCGAGGACCTGTCCGACCCCATCATCCACCTGATACGCAATGCCATCGACCACGGCGTGGAGCCGTCGTCCGAACGCCTGGCGCTGGGCAAGCCGGAAAAATCGCTGGTGCGCCTGGAAGCGCGCCAGGAGGGCGATCACATCGTGATCATCGTGGCCGACGACGGCCGCGGCATGAACCCGGAAAGGCTGCGCGCCAAGGCGCTCGAAAAAGGCGTCATCACGGACGAAGAAGCCAATACGCTGGACGAGCGGGCGAGCCTGAATCTGGTGTTCCTGCCGGGCTTTTCGACCGCCGAAAGGGTGTCCGACGTATCCGGCCGCGGCGTCGGCATGGACGTCGTGCGCACCAATATCCAGAAGCTCAACGGCACCATAGAAATTCGCTCCACGGTGGGCAAGGGCACGACGTTCATGATTTCGCTGCCGCTCACCCTGGCGATTCTGCCGGTGCTGCTGGTCAAGCTGGGTGAGCAGCCGTTCGCGGTGCCGCTGTCCATGGTGCGCGAAATTCTTCCTATCGAACCGGCCGGCGTGCAGGAAATCGGCGGACGCGCCACCATGGTGGTGCGCGGCGAAGTGCTGCCGGTGTTGCCGCTGCCGCATCTGTTGGGCTGGCCGCCCAGCCAGCAGGCCGAGTATGGCGTGCTCATGCAGACCGCGGAGCACAATTTCATCCTCGCCATCGACAGTTTCGCCGGGCGCGAAGATGCCGTGATCAAGTCGCTCGACGACTTCCGCCCCAAGGGCGTGGCCGGCGTCACGACGCTGTCGAACGGGCAGATCGTGCTCATCCTGGACATGAAAGAACTGCTGTCCGGCCTGGGCGACGCACGCGGCGTTCCGCGCTCCGTGCTGTTGGGCAGCATGGCCAAGGCGGCGTGATCCGCAGGCCTGCGGCGATCGCCCTAAAGTATTCGCGACGCATACCGTCAACGCATATTCAGTCCGACCGTCCGAACCGGAGAAATGCCATGGATGCACGTTCAGTCAGCAGTTTCGAACTTCCCCACGCCAACATGCTGGTGGCCGACCAGGTGCACGCGAGGCACGACGAAGTCGCGCGCCTGACGCGCGAAATCGAGTTGCTGAGCCGCCAGGCCGCGCTGCTGGCGCTGAACGTGGGAGCCGTCGCGACGGTCGCCGCACGTCCGGCGCAGGGGGTGCTGACGCGCGTGGAAGAGGCCGCCGTGGGCATACGCGCGGTGGCGGATTTTTCGACCACGGGTGTGCATTGCGCCGGTCTGGCCGACGCGCTGGCGGAAGAATTGCTCGACCACGCGCACAAGCTGGGTGGAGCATGTGAAGCACTGCCCTCGCGCTAGCCCACGGGATGTGGTCCAATCCGGCCGAACCCATGCCGATTGACTGAACATGCCCGATTCCGACGACTTCGATTTCGACCACTGGAAAAACCTGGCAGAGCGCGACCCGAGCGCCTATTTCACAGAGCGCAATTCCATGATCGAATCGTTCATAGCCGCCCA
>JAEUNN010000176.1 GCA_016791085.1 Rhodocyclaceae bacterium
CGCGCATGCCAGCGAGCAATCGTTCGCGGCTCCGCTCGCACAGTGGCCGGCGGACGACTGGTGGTCCGCCTACGGCGACGCCCAGCTCGACAGGCTGATCGCCGAAGGTCTGGCCGGCGCGCCCACCATCGCCGTCGCGGCGGCACGCCTCGCCCATGCCGAAGCCTATGCGCAGGTGGCCGGCGCCGCCACGCGCCCGCAAATCAGCGCCAACGCCTCGGCGCAGAGCCAGAAACAAAGTTACAACTACATGACGCCGCGTGCCGCCACGCCGCAAGGCTGGCAGGAATATGGACGCGCCACGCTGGATTTTTCCTGGGATCTGGATTTCTGGGGCAAAAACCGCGCCGCGCTGGCCGCCGCGACCTCGGATGCCGAAGCCGTGCGCGCCGACCTGGCCCAGGCGCGCATCATGCTGGCGACTTCCATCGCCACGGCCTATGCCGAATTCGCGCGCCTTCACGCCGCGCTCGACACGGCGCGCGCCGCGCTCGAAGTGCGCAGCCGCACCGCCCAGCTGTTCGGCGAGCGCCACGGCCAGGGCCTGGAAACTTTGGGCAGCCTGCGTCAGGTCGAGGCGCGGCGCGCCTCCGCGGCGGCCGACCTGCTGGCCGTGGAAGAACAGCTGGCGCTGCAGAAAAACCGCATCGCCGCGCTGGTCGGTGCCGGCCCCGACCGCGGCCTGTCGCTCACCCGGCCGCAACTGGAACTGGCGCGCGAACTGGCCCTGCCCGAACGCCTGGCGGCCGATCTGCTGGGCCGCCGCCCGGACGTGACGGCCGCCCGCCTGCGCGCGCAATCCGCCGCGCGGCGCATCGATCAGGCCGAAGCCGCGTTCTACCCCAACATCAATTTGCTGGCATTCATAGGCTCGCAGGCTTTGGGCCTCAACCTGCTGTTTGCCGGCGGCTCGTCCATAGGCAGCGTGGGCGCAGCCATATCCCTGCCCATATTCGACGGCAGCCGCCTGCGCGGGCAGTTGCGCGGCGCCGACGCCGACTATGCCGAAGCCGTCGCCAATTACAACGGCGTGGTCGTGCAGGCGCTGCAGGAAGTCGCCGACGCTGCCGCCAGCAAGCGCGCGCTGGGCGATCAGCTCGCCCGCACCGGCGAATCGGTCGCCGCTTCGCGCGCCGCGTGGGACATCCAGAACCGCCGCTATCAGGGCGGACTGGCCACTTATCTGGACGTTTTATCCGCCGAGGACACCTTGCTCGGCACATTGCGCGTGCAAAGCGACCTGCGCTCGCGCGCCTTTTCGCTCGACGTGGCGCTGGTGCGCGCGCTGGGCGGCGGCTATCGCTCCACCCTTTCCTGAATCGCCCCCCAACAAGGAGATCGCCATGTCCAAAATGGAACCGCAAGTCCTCGAAGCCGCGCTGCAGGCGCAGCCGCCCGCCGCCGACGCCGCCGACGCGCGCAACAGGGTGCGCCGCAAGCGCCTGTTCACGCTGCTGGCTGCGCTGTTGCTGAAAGCCGGTATAGGCTGGGGCATATACGAATACGCCCATGCGTCGCGTTATGTCAGCACCGACAACGCCTACACGGCGGTCGAAAGCGCCCAGGTCACGCCCAGTGTGGCCGGCATCGTGCGCGAAGTGCGGGTTGCCGACACCCAGCAGGTGCGCCGCGGCGAGGTGCTGGTGGTGCTGGACGAAGTGGATTTTCAGCTCGCCCTGGAACAGGCCGAAGCCGAATTGCAGCGCGCCGTGCGCCGCGTGCGCGGTTATGTCGCGACCGACGACAGCCTGGCCGCGCAAATTGCCGCACGCGCATCCGAAGGCCGCCGCGCCGACGCCCAGGTCAGCGCGGCCGAAGCCGACCTGGAGCGCGCCCGCATCGACCACGCGCGGCGCGAGGCGCTGGCGGCATCGGGTTCCGTATCCGGCGACGAAATCACCAAAGCCAGAAATGCCCTCGAAACCGCCCAGGCCAATCTGGCCGCGTCCATCGCCCAGGCCGCCCAGGCGCGCGCCAACCATGCCGCCGCGCAAGGATCGCGCGCAGCCAATGCGGTGCTGATACAGGACACGACCGAAGACGCCAATCCGGAAGTCGCACTGGCGCGCGCGCGGCGCGACCAGGCGCGCGTAAACCTCGAGCGCGCCGTGATCCGCGCGCCGGTGGATGGCGTCGTGGCACGGCGCTCGGTACAACTGGGCCAGCAGGTGCAGCCCGGCGCGGCCCTGCTGTCGGTGGTGCCCCTGGCGGAGGTGCATGTCGATGCGAATTTCAAGGAAGGCCAGTTGGCCGGCGTACAGATCGGCCAGCCCGTCGAAGTGGTGTCCGACCTGTACGGCGAGGCGGTGACCTATCACGGCGTGGTGACCGGACTATCCGGCGGCACGGGTTCGACCTTCGCCACCATTCCGGCGCAAAACGCCACCGGCAACTGGATCAAGGTGGTGCAGCGCGTGCCGGTGCGCATCGCGCTGGATCCCGCGGAACTGGCCGCGCGCCCGCTGCAGGTGGGCCTGTCCATGACCGCCACGATAGACAAGCAGGCCAGCCGCAACCACTGAAGCGATCGCGAATCCGGCCCGGCCCCGGCGCGGCCGGCCCCTTTCCCCCTGGAGCACACCATGTCTGCCGTAAGCGCATTGCAGGATCCGGTCGCCCCGTTGAGCGGCACCCGGCTGTGGCTGATCGCCGTGATACTTGCCGCCGCCAATTTCATCGCCGTGCTGGACATGACCATCGCCAACGTGTCGGTGGCGAGCATATCCGGCAGCCTGGGCATAAGCAGCAGCCAGGGCACCTGGGTCATCACCTCCTATGCCGTCGCCGAAGCCATCATCGTGCCGCTGACCGGCTGGCTGGCCGGGCGTTTCGGCGCGGTGCGCGTATTCGTGTCGGCGATGGCGCTGTTCGGTGCCTTTTCGGCCCTGTGCGGGCTGTCGCCGGGCCTGGGCATGCTGGTGTTCGGGCGCGTCATGCAGGGCCTGGCCGGCGGCTCGCTGATACCGCTGTCGCAAACGCTGTTGATGCGCGTGTTCCCGCAGGACAAGGCGCCTACCGCCATGGCGCTGTGGGCCATGACCACCCTGGTGGCGCCCATACTCGGCCCAATACTGGGCGGCTGGCTCTGCGACAACTATGCCTGGCCGGTCATATTTTTCATCAACGTGCCGCTCGCGCTCATGTGCGCGCCCATCGCCTGGCGCATGCTCGCGCGCTTTGAAACGCCGCTCGTCAAAGCCCCCATGGACGGCGTCGGACTGGCCTTGCTGGTGGTATTCGTGGGCGCGCTGCAACTGATGCTGGACCTCGGCAAGGAACACGACTGGTTCGCCTCGTCCGGCATCCGCGCGCTGGCCCTGACCGCCGCGATAGGCTTTGCCGCCTTCCTGATCTGGGAATTGACCGAGCGCCATCCCATCGTCGATCTGCGGGTGTTCCGTCATCGCGGCTTCACGGCCAGCGTGGCGGCGCTGGGGCTGGGTTATGGCGCCATGTTCGGCACCAACGTGCTCATCCCGCTGTGGCTGCAGAGCTATATGGGCTATACGCCGACCTGGGCCGGCATGGTGACGGCCTGGACCGGCGTGCTGGCCGTGGTGGCGGCGCCGGTGGCCGGCAAACTGACCGGCCGCTTCGACCCGCGCGCCATGATATGCGCGGGCCTCCTGTGGCTGGCCGGCGTGGCGCTGTGGCGCAGCATCGCCACCACCGACATGGGCTATTGGCAGATATCCCTGCCGCTCATCGTGATGGGACTGGGCCTGCCGTTTTTCTTCGTGCCGGTCACGGCGATCGCGCTGGGCAGCGTGGAAGAGCGCGAAATGGCATCCGCCGCGGGCCTGCAGAACTTTTTGCGCACCCTGTCCGGCGCCGTCGCGACCTCTGTCGTGAATACCTCCTGGGAAAACGAAACCACGCACATGCACGCCGAACTGGCCGGCAAGGTGGACCAGAGCGGGGAAACCGCGGCCGCGCTGGCCGCCTCGGGCCTGTCGCCGGACGCCGTGCGGCAAAGCCTGGACAACCTGCTGCAAAGCCAGAGCGTGATGCTCGCGACCAATGAACTGACGGCCATCGTGGCGGCGGTATTTGCGCTGTCCGCGCTCATCATTTGGCTCGCGCCCAGGCCGGCGCGCGCGGTGGATATGAGTCAGGCCGGGCACTGAGCCCGGCGCAAGCACCACACGGCGGCCGCGCGCGCCGGCAAGCGCCGGGCCAACCACGCAAACGTCGCATCACCTGGCGGAGGCCAAGCATGCAATCGCTACGCGCACGGGGCGCTCAACCCGCAACGGCGTGCGCCGCCCCGGCCGCGGGCGCACAGGCTGACGGCAGCTTGCCGGCGCACCGGGCCGGACGCTGCGTCGCCGTCATGACCGAGGACGGCGCGCTATTCGAGCTGCTCGCCGAATGGCTGGCGACAGCCGGCCTGCAGGTCGAGGCGCACGCGCAAGGCGTGGGCAGCGGCGGCCGCCCCTGCGACCTGCTGCTGGTCGAACTGGCGTATCCGCGCCGCGACGCGGCCGGCCCGCTGCAGCGGCTCGCGGCCGACTATCCGGGCCTGCCGGTGGTCGCCCTGTCGCCGACTTTTTTGGCCGGCGTGGAAGCCGGCCATTCCGCCGCGCGCGCGCTGGGCGTGGCCGCGGTGCTGCCGCTGCCGGTGTCGCGTCAGGTCCTGCTCGCCGCGGTGTGCAATGTGCTGGGGCACAACGCGTGCCCCTAGCCGGCCGCGCCGCCCGCCCGGCGGCGCGACATCGCTGGCACGCGCGCGCCTGTACGGGCGACGTGCGCCCGACGGCGCCCGCTTTGCGTTACAACTGCAATCGAAAGCAAACTTCGGTGCAATCGCGCGGCAAGTGCCCGGGCGCGTAATTAAGCCCCCGGCGCCAAAAGCGCCGCCAACTTCGATCCGGGAGACCGCAATGCCCCTGCCCCCCACCGTCCGGCCCGCGCAAGCGTGCCACGCGCAGCATGCCCTGCCCGCCGGCGACCGCGCCAAGTCCGATCCTGCACGCGCCGCGGCCCGCCTCATCGCCATCAGCGCAGAGTATTTCGGGCTTGCAGCGGAAATTTCACGCGCGCACCGGCCCGCAACGCGGCCGGCGCAAGCCGCAGCCGGGAGCGGCACGGCCGCGACAGCTGTTCTAACATGATCATACATTCCTCAGTAAGATCATGACTAACAGCGCCCCCCTGCCGCCCCACATACTCGTGCTGGACGACGACCCGGCCATACGCCAGCTGGTGTGCGACTACCTCGGCGACAACGAATTGCGCGCGACGGCGGTTGCGCGCGGCGCCGAACTGCATGAGGTGCTGCAACGCGAAACCATCGATCTGGTGGTGCTGGACCTGCGCCTGCCGGGCGAGGACGGCTTGCAGATCGCGCGCAAACTGCGCGAACAATCGGCCATCCCTATCCTTATCCTGACCGGACGCGCCGACGAGGCGGACCGCGTGATGGGCCTGGAACTGGGCGCCGACGACTATCTGACCAAGCCGTTCAGCCCGCGCGAACTGCTGGCGCGCGTGCGCGCGCTGTTGCGCCGCGTATCCATGCAGGCCAGCGTGGCGGACCGCATCGCGGCGGTGCGCGCGTATCGCTTCGGCACCTGGGAACTTAACCTGGGATTGCGCAAACTGCGCGACGCGGCGGGCCGGCAGGTGGACCTCACGAATGGGGAATTCAGCCTGCTGGTGGCTTTCCTGTCCGCGCCGCAACGCATACTTACGCGCGACCAGTTGCTGGACCTGTCGCGACTGCACAATGCCGAAGTCTACGACCGCTCCATAGACGTGCAGATTTTGCGCCTGCGCCGCAAGATCGAGACCGACCCCGCGCGCCCGCAGTTCATCATGACCGAGCGCGGCGCCGGCTATGTGTTCGGCGCCACGGTCGAAGCCGTGCGTTAGTTTTGCGCGCATACTGCGCGCCGCTCGCACATGAGCCTGGCGGGAAACTAAGGCGGTAAATTCCCGTGCTCCTCGCACGGCGTCCGCATGAGCCGCCGGCAGCACTGCGCATGCCCGCGCCGCCACACGCCTGGCCATTTGGCCGCGGCGCCAAACCTAACCCTGGAAGCCCCATCCCCGCCCTGCGAGCCGCCGCGGCGCGCCGTGCGGCGCACTATGCACCGCACGGCGCTGAGGCGTGGATTTTGCCCGCCATCCGTACCACAGCCGTTTGCAACTGCTCCCCGCGGGCACCCGCCACTGGGCCGATGCCGCGGCGCCGCGCGCCATAAAGCCGATTAATTCCGCGCGCAAACCCGCCCTGTACGGCGCAAGCTGACCGAAAGCATTCCGAAAGCGCAAACCGATTAAATCCGCCCGCGCCCGGTATGGCCGGGCCGCTTCCGGATCGAACCTTACCGCTTGGAGAAAACCATGTATTTATCTGTTACGACGCGGGCCGTGCTGGCCTGTTTCGCGCCGCTCGTCGTCGCCGGCACGGTGCAGGCCGCGCCGCTCGACGACTTGCGCGCCGAAATTGCCGCACAAAAAGCCCGCCTGGAAAAGCTGGAGGAATTGCTGCAGGCCACCGCCGCGACCACCGCCGTGGCCAACAGAAAAGCCGAAGAAGCCACCCGAAAAGCCGACGAAGCATCCAAAACCGCTCAGGTGGCCGGCAGCGCCGACAAGGGCGCACTCACCATGCCGAAAGGATTCACGATTTACGGCATCGCGGACGCCGGCGTGGAAATCGGCAACTATGGCCAAGGAAGCAAAACCCGTGTGCAGAGCGGCCTGGGTTCCGCGAGCCGGCTGGGTTTCAAGGGCGAGCGCAATTTCGGCGGCGATCTGACCGCTTATTTTCAGCTCGAAGCAGGCGTTTCCATCGACAACGGACAAAACACCGGACATTCCAGCAATGTCAGCAATCCGGGTCAGGGCGCCGCTTCGTCCGCGTCCGTCAATACGACCGGCGTGGCGATTTTCTCGCGCAATACTTTCGTCGGTCTGAGCAGCAAGCGCTTCGGCGACCTGCGCTTCGGGCGCGACTATGCGCCGATTTATCTGCTGGCCAACGCGTCCGATCCATTCACCATAGGCGGCGCCACGGCCTTTCGTCTGTGGTCCAGCGCAGCCGCCAGCCGCTTCGACAACGGCGTGTATTATTCCACCCCGAAACTTGCCGGCCTGCAGGGCAAGATCGCCTGGTCGGCCGGCATGGAAAACAATAGCCGGGCCAATGTCGGCGTAACCGGCGGCGCCCCCGGCAACAGCAACACCGGCCCGGAGGACGAAGGCAAAGGATGGAGCGCCAGCGTCACCTATCAGAACGGCCCGCTTTATCTTGGCGCGGGTTACCTTTCGTTCATGCGCATGGGCACGGTGGCTGCACCCGCCACGGAAAATATCGAGCGCAGTTCATGGAACCTGGCGGCCACCTACGACCTGGATTTCGTGAAGCTTTATGCGCATTTCCTGCACGGCGAGGATACTCAGGAAGGCGCAGCCGTGCATAAGCCGCTGGATCGCGATATCTGGTGGCTGGGCGCCTCCGTGCCGTTCAAGGAACGCCACACCGTGCGCGCCGTGCTGGGCCATCTGGACGATCGCCGCTCTACCGACCGCGACTCCACCCACTACGGCCTGGGCTACGAATATGCGCTCGACGAAAAGACCGATATCTACGCCTACTATGCGCGCGTGACCAACAAGAACGGCGGCACCAATTCGCTCTGCGCCGGTGGCACCTGTCAAGGCTACGACAGCAGTTCCGGCCTGCCGGCGAATTTCTCGCCGCGCAGTCTGATGATGGGCGGCCGCTATCGCTTTTAATCGCGGCAGCAAGCAA
>JAEUNN010000180.1 GCA_016791085.1 Rhodocyclaceae bacterium
GGCCGCTATTCCGTGGTCACCAAGGGCCCGCTCACCAATGCCATCGCCTGTTCGAATTCCGGCGGCTATTTCGGTGCCGAACTGAAAATGGCCGGCTGGGACATGATCATTTTCGAAGGCAGGTCGCCGCGTCCGGTGTACCTCTGGATCGAAGACGACAAGGTTGAACTGCGCGACGCCTCCCACCTGTGGGGCAAAACGGTCTGGGAAACCGAAGAAACGATCAAGAAGGATCACCAGGATCCGCTCGTGCGTGTGTCCTCGATCGGCCGCGCCGGCGAAAATCGCGTGCTGTTCGCCTGTATCGTGAATGATCTGCACCGGGCGGCAGGCCGTTCCGGCGTGGGCGCGGTTGCCGGGTCGAAAAACCTCAAGGCCATCGCGGTGCGCGGTACCAAGGGTGTCGGCAATATCGCCAATCCCAAGGAGTTCATGAAGGTTACCTTCGAGAAGAAGAAAATTCTCAAGGAAAACGCCGTTACCGGCGCCGGCCTGCCGACCTATGGCACGCAGGTGCTCATGAATGTGATCAACGAAATCGGTGCGATGCCCACGCGCAACCACCGCGACGTGCAGTTCGAAGGCGCGCGCAAAATTTCCGCGGAAGCCATGCGCGAAAAGCGTCCTAGCGACGGCAAGGCTCAACTGGTTAACAACCAGGCCTGTTTCGGTTGCACGATCGCCTGCGGCCGCATTTCGAAAATGGACCAGAACCACTTCTCCGTCGTGAATAGCCCCAAATACTGGGGTGCATCGGGCGGTCTGGAGTACGAAGCGGCCTGGTCGCTGGGTTGCGCCAACGGTGTGGATGACCTGGAAGCTCTGCAGTACGCGAACATGCTGTGCAACGAAGACGGCATGGACCCGATTTCTTTCGGCGCGACCGTGGGTGCAGTCATGGAACTGTACGAAATGGGCGTGCTCAAGAAAGAGCAGATCGGTATCGAAGCCCCCTTCGGTTCCGCCAAAGCGCTTGCCTACCTGTCGGAAATCACCGCGCGCGGTGAAGGATTCGGCAAGGACCTGGGCATGGGTTCGGCGCGCATGTGCGCGAAATACGGCCACCCCGAACTGTCGATGACGGTGAAGGGCCAGGAATTCCCGGCCTACGATTCGCGTGGCATCCAGGGCATGGGCCTGACCTATGCAACCTCGAACCGTGGTGCCTGCCACCTGCGGTCGTACACGGTTGCGTCCGAAGTGCTGGGCATTCCGGTCAAGACCGATCCGCTCACGACCGACGGCAAGCCGGCTCTCGTGAAGGCGTTCCAGGACGCCACCGCCGTGTTCGATTCGTCGGGCCTGTGCGTGTTTACGTCCTTCGCCTGGGGCGTGGCGGATGTACAGCCGCAAGTCCAGGCCGCCTGCGAAGGCGACTGGTCGCTGGAAAAGCTCAACGAAATGGGCGAGCGCATCTGGAACATGGAGCGTCAGTTCAATAACGCGGCCGGCTTCACGGCCAAGGATGACTCCTTGCCGCCGCGTCTCCTTACCGAACCGGCCAAGGTCGGTCCGGCCAAGGGGCTCGTGAACGGTCTGCTCAAAATGCTGCCCGAGTATTACGAGCTGCGCGGCTGGGACAAGGAAGGCCGTCCCACGCCCGAAACGCTCGCCCGACTGGGACTTTGAGCGAAATGGTCGCCCGGATTGCCGGCGCCTGCCGGCAATCTGCGGCGAGCCAAAGGGGGCACGGAGTAGTTTCGTGCCCTCGTTTCTTGTGCACCCGATGAATTCATACCGAGGCTAGCATGAAGCACGTCATTCTGGGCAACGGTCCGGCCGGAGTCGTAGCGGCCGAAGCTTTGCGCAAATTGCGTCCGCAGGACGAAATCACCATGGTCGGCGACGAGCCGGAGCCGTCCTATTCGCGTATGGCGATTCCTTATCTGCTGGTCGGAAATATCGACGAGCGTGGAACCTACCTGCGCAAATCGCCGGATCACTTTGCCGCGCTCCGAATTTCCGAAGTGCGCGCGCGGGCAACGACTATCGATACGGCTGCCAAACAGGTTCAACTGGACAACGGGCAAACCTTGGCTTACGACAAGCTATTGATTGCGACGGGTTCCGTGCCGGTGCGCCTGCCGGTACCGGGCGTGGACCTGCCCGGCGTCAATAGCTGCTGGACGCTCGAAGATGCGCGGCAAATCGCCGGGCGTGCCAAACCGGGTGCGCGCGTTCTGCAAATCGGTGCCGGCTTCATAGGCTGCATCATCATGGAAGCGCTCACGCGTCGCAAGGTCAAGCTCACCATCGTGGAGATGGGCGATCGCATGGTGCCGCGCATGATGACTCAGGTGGCCGGCAACATGATCCGCCGCTGGGTGGAAAAGAAGGGCGTGAGCGTGCATACCGATGCGCGCGTCGAGTCGATACGCGAAGGGGCTGACGGCGCGCTCATCGCGCGGCTGGCGGGCGGGCAGGACATTCCTTGCGACCTCATCATCGCGGCGGCAGGGGTCAAGCCCAACGTGGCGTTCCTGGCCGGCAGCGGCGTGGAGATCGGACGCGGGGTGCTCGTGGACGAACGTTGCGCCACCAACGTGCCGGACGTGTATGCCGCCGGCGATGTTGCCGAAGCCATAGATTTTTCGACCGGCGAGCGTCTGGTGAACGCCATCCAGCCCAATGCCGCGGAGCAGGGCCGTGTCGCCGCAACCAATATGGCGGGGGGCAGTGCCACCAGCCAGGGTACGCTGGCGCTCAATGTGCTCGACGCGATGGGCATGATTTCTTCGTCCTTCGGTCAATGGTGGGGCGCGGAAGACGGGCAGAGCGTGGAAATGGTGGACGAAGCGGCCGGCCGTTACCTCAGCCTGCAGTTCCGTGGCGATGTGATGATCGGGGCCACCAGCATAGGATTGACCAATCACGTCGGCGTGCTGCGCGGATTGATACAGACGCGCACACATTTGGGCCAGTGGAAGGACCGCCTGTTGAAAGATCCGCTGCGGGTTATGGAGGCCTATCTGGCCTGTGCGCAGGATGCCTCGACCATACCTGTCACCGCCGGCTGAGCATTTGCCCGCACCACGATGAAAGTCACGCTCAAGCTCTACGCCACCTTGTCGGATTATCTGCCGGAGGCGGCGCGCGCCAGCAATGCGCTGCCTCTGGACGTGGCGGAGGGCACTACGCCCGCTGCCCTGATCGAGGCGCATCGGCTGCCGGAAAAGCTGTGCCACCTGGTGCTGATAAACGGCGCGTTCGTGCCGCCCGGCGCGCGGGCGTCGCGGGCTTTGACGGAAGGCGACGTGCTGGCGATCTGGCCGCCCATCGCCGGTGGCTGAGCCGCCTGTCCGCCTGCTCGACATGTCGATCGAGCGGGCGGATTTCCTGCGCCGCCTGCCTGAGGCGGTGGGCGGCGAGGTGCTGCCGTCTGGGCGCGATAGCTACCGCGGCGCGGATGGACGCTGGTCGGTCGAAATTGCCGATCTGCCCGATCTGACCATAGGTTTGCTGCGGCTTGCGCGGCTGTCCGTCAAAATCACGCTGTACGGCATGGACGATGCGGCCGCTAACGCGTTTCACGCGCGCTTCGACACCTATTACCAGCGCGGCGGCGGCTAGGCACCGAGCGTGCCGGCCGTCGCTGATCGGCTCGCGCTGGCATTTTTCGCCCGACTTGCGGCATAGCGCCGCGCGGCTGCGGAGGTCGCCCGGGCTGTAGTACAATTCCCGGCGGCGGGTCTCCCCGCATCGCAGCGTGGTGAACCTGGTCAGGTCCGGAAGGAAGCAGCCACAGCCGCTAACTGCGAGTGCCGGGGGTCAGGCTCGCCACCCTCCGCCTTTTCTCCACAAATCCTGGCCGGCCAGGTCGCCTGCCGCTTGCCGCAGCGGTGGCTAGGGGTGCTTGCCCAGGTTTGCTAGAATCCGCGTCCATGACTTATCAGGTGCTCGCGCGCAAGTGGCGTCCGCGCACATTTTCCACCCTAGTGGGCCAGGAACATGTGGTGCGCGCGCTCACGCATGCGCTCGAAACCGGACGCCTGCATCACGCCTACCTATTCACGGGAACACGCGGGGTCGGCAAAACCACCCTTGCGCGCATCCTGGCCAAATCGCTCAATTGCGAAGTTGCGGTGTCGGCCGCGCCCTGCGGGCAATGTTCCGCCTGCCGCGAAATCGATGCGGGGCGTTTCGTCGATCTGATCGAGGTGGATGCCGCCACCAATACCCGCGTCGATGAAATGCGCATGCTGCTCGAAAACGCCACCTATGCTCCGACGCGCGGGCGCTACAAGGTGTACGTGATCGACGAAGTGCACATGCTGTCCACTTCGGCGTTCAATGCCATGCTCAAAACGCTCGAAGAGCCGCCCGAGCACATCAAATTCATCCTTGCGACCACCGACCCGCAGAAAATTCCGGTCACCGTGCTGTCGCGCTGCCTGCAGTTCAATCTCAAGAAAATGCCGGTGCCGCACATCGTCGCGCACCTCGCCCGCATACTCGATGCCGAAGCCGTGCCCTACGAAGCTCCGGCGCTGCGGCAAATTGCCAAAGCCGCCGAAGGCAGCATGCGCGACGCGCTGTCGCTGCTCGACCAGGCCATCGCGCATGGCGCGGGTCAGGTGCAGGACGAAGGTGTGCGCGCCATGCTCGGGACCATAGGCGACGAGCACCTGACCGCCATACTCGATGCGCTCATGGCCCAGGATGGGGCCGGTCTGCTCGCGCAGGCCGACGACATGGACCGCCGCGCTGCAAGTTTCGATGCCGCCTTGCGTGATCTGGGCGTGTTGCTGCACCGCATCGCCTTGGCGCAATTTGCGCCGCAGGCGCTGGAAGCGGACGAACTGCAACAGCTTGCGCCCTACGCGGCAGGCATGGACGCCGAATACGTGCAACTTGCCTACCAGATCGTGACCCAGGGCGCGGCCGATCTGGCCTATGCGCCGGACGAGCGCACCGGTTTTTGCATGGCCTTGTTGCGTCTGCTGGCCTTCCGTCCCGAAACGGCGGCGCAGGCTAGTGCGCCGCCGCGCGCTGCGCCGACCCCGCGTCCCGCAGCCTTGCAGGCGCCGCCCCCGCCCACCCTGGCGGTGCCGGTGCCGCCACAAGCTGCGGCGGCGATTGCGGCGCAGACCGGTGCAGCGTCCGGCGCGCCAGCCGGCATTGCGCCAGCCGGCAATCCGCCGGGCGCACACGGCGTGCCGCGCGAGTCCGCGACCCATGTGCCGGCCCGCGCGGCGCCGAGCGCATCCGCCGCGCCTGCGCCGGCGCTGCCGCAAGGGCAAGTTACTGGCGGCGACGCGCCCGGTGACGCCGATGCGCAATCCTGGGAAAGCATACTGAGCGGATTGAAACTCGGCGCCATGGCTTTGCAGCTTGCCCAGCACAGCGAATTGCTGGGCTATGCCGACGCGTGCTACCGGCTGCGCCTGGCCGCCGAACACAAACATCTGGTCGGCAGTTCGGCCGAAGAAAAATTATGCAGCGCACTGGCGGCGCACTGCGGCCGGCTGGTGCGGCTGCAATTCGAAATCGGGGCAACCAGCGCGCCTACCGTGGCGCAAAAGCTGTCGGCGGAACAGCTACGGCGCCGCGAGCAGGCCATCGCCGAAATGCGCCAGGACGAATTCGTGCTGGCGCTCAAGGATCAACTCGACGCGACCTTGCACGAAGGGTCGGTCAAACCACTGTGAGGCAACGCAAATGATGAACAAGGGTGCACTGGGCAATCTGATGAAACAGGCCCAGCAGATGCAGGAAAACATGAAGCGCGTGCAGGACGAACTGGGGCAGATCGAGGTCGAAGGCCAGTCCGGCGCCGGTCTCGTGAAAGTCAGCATGACCTGCAAGCATGACGTGCGGCGCGTGTCCATCGACCAGTCGGTCATGGATGACCGCGAAATGCTGGAAGATTTGATCGCCGCGGCGCTCAATGACGCCGTGCGTCGCGTCGAATCGACGGTGCAGGAAAAAATGGCCGCGGTAACGGCCGGCCTGCCGCTGCCGCCGGGCATGAAGCTGTTCTAAGCGGGTCTGCCGGCGGCCGGGACGCATACCATGGCGGCACTGACCAGCCTGGACGAGCTTATCGCGGCATTGCGCTGCCTGCCCGGTGTCGGCCCGAAATCCGCTCAGCGCATGGCCTACCACCTGTTGCAGCATGAACGCGACGGCGCCGAGCGGCTCAGCCGGGCGCTGACTGCCGCGTTGCAGAACCTGCGCCACTGTACGCGCTGCAACGCATTCGCCGAACGCGAAATTTGCGAGCGCTGTGCGGCGCCGCGGCGCGACGCGAACTTGCTGTGCGTGGTCGAAACACCCGCCGACCTGAACATGATGGAACAGACGCAGCTCTATAACGGGCTCTATTACTGCCTCATGGGACGCATCGAACCGCTCGCCGGAGTGGGGCCACGCGAGCTGCAGATCGATCGCCTGCTGGCGCGTGCCGGCGACGGCGTGGTACAGGAAGTGATACTCGCCACCAATTTCACCAACGAAGGCGAAGCCACTGCGCATTACCTCGGCGAACTGCTGCGCGCGCGCGGGCTCAAGGTAAGCCGCATCGCGCGCGGGCTGCCGGTTGGGGCCGAACTCGAGTATGCCGATGCCGGCACGATAGGACAGGCGCTGGTCGAACGCCGGCCGCTATAACGCGGCGCCGGCGCATCAATGGGGGGTACAGGCGTGGATTTGCAGGCGCTATGGCTATTTCTGCACGTGGCCAGCGTGGTGGTGTGGGTAGGCGGCATGTTTTTCGCGTACGTGTGCCTGCGCCCGGTCGCCGCGGTGCAATTGGCGCCGCCGCAACGGCTGCCGCTGTGGTCGGCCGTGTTTGCGCGCTTTTTTCCGTGTGTCTGGGTGGCCGTGGCCTTGCTGCTGGCAAGCGGCTTCGCCCGCCTTGGCAGCGTCGGCTTCGCGGCCGCGCCGCGCCATTGGCATGTCATGATGGGCATAGGCATCGTCATG
>JAEUNN010000195.1 GCA_016791085.1 Rhodocyclaceae bacterium
CGAGCGGGTGGACGAGGTGCTGGCCGGCATCGCGCGTGGCGTCATGGCGGGCGACGGGCGGCGCAGCAGCGCAAGTTTCGCGGCAGACGGCAGCCTCATGGCGAGCGCCAGCGGCAACGCCATATGGCTGTGGTCGCTGCGCCCCGAACACCTGGTCGCCGAAGCTTGCGCGCGCCTGCCGCGCGCAGCCGCATGCGCGCCCTGAGCGCGCGAATCGGGCTCCGGGCAGCCGAAGCGCGCCCGCCGCACTATCGCATTGCCTGACTGCCTGCCGTCGACGGTGGTGCCCGCCGCCATCCCGCCCCAAAACAAAACCCCCGCCCGCGGCTACCCGCGGGCGGGGGTTTTAAAGGGCAGCGCCGGCTCAGGCCGGGAAGGACGCGAACTGTATGCCGGCCATCTGCTGGGCGATGCGCACCACCTGGCAGCTATAGCCGTATTCGTTGTCGTACCACACGTACAGCACCACGTTGCGGCCATTGGCGATGGTGGCTTGCGAATCCACCACGCCGGCGTGGCGCGAGCCGACCAGGTCGCTCGACACGATTTCGGTCGAGGCGATGTAGTCGATCTGCTCCTGCAGTTCCGGGCTCAGCGCGCAGTCGCGCAGGTAGGTGTTGATTTCTTCCTTGGTGGTCGGCTTTTCCAGCGTGAGGTTCAGGATCGCCATGCTCACGTTCGGCGTGGGTACGCGTATGGCATTGCCGGTGAGCTTGCCGGCCAGTTCCGGCAGCGCCTTGGCCACCGCCTTGGCGGCGCCGGTTTCGGTAATCACCATGTTGAGCGGCGCGCTGCGGCCGCGCCGCTCGGCCTTGTGATAGTTGTCGATGAGGTTCTGGTCGTTGGTATAGGAATGCACGGTTTCGACGTGGCCGTGCTCGATGCCGTACTGGTCATACACGGCCTTGAGCACCGGCACGATGGCGTTGGTCGTGCAGCTCGCCGCGGACAGGATTTTGTCGTCGTCGGTGATGTCGCCGTTATTGATGCCATACACGACGTTCTTGAGCGAGCCCTTGCCCGGCGCGGTGAGCAGCACGCGCGATACGCCGGGGCTTTGCAGGTGCAGCGACAGGCCGGTTTCGTCGCGCCAGGAGCCGGTGTTGTCGATCACGATGGCATTTTTGATGCCGTGCGCGGGGTAGTCGATCTTGTCCGGACCTTCGCCATAGATCACCTTGATGAAATTGCCGTTGGCGATGATCGCGTTCTGTTCCGTGTCTATCGTGATGGAACCGTTGAACGGGCCATGCACGGAATCGCGGCGCAGCAGGGCGGCGCGTTTTTCCAGGTCATTGCCCTTGCCCTTGCGTACCACGATGGCGCGCAGGCGCATCTTGTTGCCGTTGCCGGTGCGCTCGATCAACAGGCGCGCGAGCAGGCGGCCGATGCGGCCGAAGCCGTACAGCACGATGTCGCGCGGCTCTTTCAGCAGCGGTTCGGGACGGCCGGCGATATCGGCCAGTTCCTTGCGCAGAAAATCTTTCGCGGACTGGCCGCCGCCGACTGCCAGGTATTTGTTCGTGAGGCGGCCCAGGTCTATGCGCGCGGGCGCAAGTTCCAGGCTTTCCATGGCTTCGACCAGCTTGAAGCTGTCCTGGATGGACAATTCTTCGCCCGTGTACTGGCGCGCAAATCGGTGCGTCTTGAGGATATCGACGGTGGTCACGTTATTGATGGGACGCCCGTAGATGCGCAGCGAAATGCCGTTGTTGCGATACAGCCTGCCGATGATGGGCAGCATCTGTTCGGCCAGTTCCTGGCGTTGAATGAAGTTTTGCAAAAGTTGTTCTGCCTGCACGTTGCTCATGCGATTCACCCAGTGAGGAAAAAAATCAAAATCGCGCCTGCCGGACCGCGCGGAAGCGTCATTCCGCCCGCCGGACGGGCAAACAATTGCCGTCGTCGCGAAAACCCGGGATTTTACCCGAGGGCCGCCGCGGAAGTCCCGGCAAAATGCACCATTTGTGCGCCAGATCAATGCCTTATTGTTGTTCCTGGTGCGTACTTGGGGCGCGCAGGAACAATTGGCCCGGGGCGCCGGCCGGAATGTGCCGCTGCGGGGCTGCGGCGTAGGGGCGGGACGGGTTCGCGCGCATCGTTTCGGTGCGCGGCTTGCCTGTCCCTGTCCCTGGCCGGCCCCGCCGCGCAGATGCGCGCGAGCGCCGGCAACACCGTCATTCTTCCGAATGCTTTGGACCCCGGCCGTGCTAGCGTAGGGACACGCGAAAATCGGCTGCCCGAATTTGAACTGCATAGCCGGCATGAGCGCGAGGCATACTTGAGTAATGCCTCAATGTGCCGTTATTGCTGTGCCGGCGCCAGCACGGCTGAAGATCGAGCCGTGCGGCGGGCAGGTCCAGGCGCGATTGCAGCTTGAACCGGCGCGGCCGGCGACAACTTAATTTTTGAACCGGATACCCTGACCATGAGCCTGGAAGCCATCGTGTATGTGAGCACTTGCTCGCGCCCCCCCAGCCAAGCGGACCTCGAGCAACTGCTGGTGTCGGCGCGCGAGCGCAATATCGAGTACGCCGTGACGGGTGCGCTGGTGTATCACGACCACTCTTTCATCCAGTATTTCGAGGGCCCGCGCGCCGGGATCGCCGTGGTGTATGAGCACGTCCGGCGTTCTTCGCTGCATCACGGCATGATCGAATTGCTGCGCCGGC
>JAEUNN010000270.1 GCA_016791085.1 Rhodocyclaceae bacterium
CCTAACTTGGAAGTAGACACCCGAATTGTCGCAATGTATCGCGACAAAACAGGTGTCTATTTATTTAGCAATAAAAAAGTGTAATACATTCAATGGGCGAAGAAAAAATATAACGCCCGAAAGTCGGTAGGCAATCGCCCCACGCGTTACAACGTCGCCGCGATTCTTTCACGTTTCGCGGTCTGTGCCAAGATCCGCCGGGCGTGCGGAGCGGCGGTGTCCAATTTGGCAGCCGGTTGCCTGGTGACGCCGGGGCAGAAACCCATGGATATGTGCTTGCGGAAAGGCAAAGCGGCTGCGCCGCGGCGGCTTGGGGGTGGCGAAGCGGCGAGATTGCGCGGTCGCCCAGGGGCGGTGAATTTCCATACACGGCTGAATGTGCGCCGGGTTGGGGGAGTGAACTGGCGCGCGTGGCTTTGATATGCCCGCGGCGGTGTCGGTCGATTGGGGCGCTTGAACGCTCGCATACGGCGGATTGCGCTTCGCTTGTCCGCCCTACGGTCCGTGGCGCGGGCGCGAGCATGCCGATTTCGCGGCGCGGGTAGGCATTTTCGGCGGGCACCGCCAGGATTGCGTTGTGATTCCTGGTTTTGAATGCAGCGAGGCGCTGGAGCGCCTCGAGATGCGTTCCCACGCTGGAGCGTGGGAACGATGAAACGGGCCGCAAACACTTCAGCTTCGCGCATCGCTGCGCCTACCCACGTACCCAGCAAACCGCCCCCCGCGCCCGCAATCGCCGCCGTGCATGCACACCACCGGGGCACCCGCAGCGTGCCGCGCTCCCCGCTTTGGTGCACCGCGCAAGGCGGGCGCGGCCGGGGTAAATTCGCAAAGCATTGATGTTTTGAATAAATCGCTTCGCTGGGGCGGCTGGCACGCTAATCGCTTGGTTGCATGCATTCTTGTATCCAAGTTGGCGCGCCGGCATGACCGAAATTCCCGCAGTGCTAAGCATCGATTTTCTGCTCGACGCCTATCGGGACGCACGCTTGAGCCCCGCGGCCGTGATGGACGCCGTGCTGGCCCGCATCGCGGCGCAGGACGACCAGGCGCAGTGGATATCCGTGTTGCCGCCCGAAACGTTGCGCCGGCGCGCGGCGGAGCAGGATGCCCTGTTGCGCGAAGATCGCCACGGCACGCTGCAACGCCTGCCGCTATTGGGCATCCCGTTCGCGGTCAAGGACAACATAGACGTGGCCGGCCTGCCGACCACCGCGGCCTGCCCGGAATTCGCCTATCAGCCCGAGCGTTCCGCCGACACGGTCGCCAGGCTGGAAGCGGCCGGCGCGCTGGTGGTGGGCAAAACCAATCTGGATCAGTTTGCCACGGGTCTGGTGGGGGTGCGCTCGCCATATGGTGCGCCGCGCAATCCGTTCAACGCCCACTACATATCGGGCGGTTCCAGTTCCGGCTCGGCGACGGTTACCGCGCGCGGCCTGGTGGCATTCGCGCTGGGCACCGACACGGCCGGCTCCGGGCGCGTGCCGGCCGGGTTCTGCAATCTGGTGGGCGTCAAGCCCACGCCCGGCCTGCTGTCCAATCGCGGCGTGGTGCCGGCCTGCCGCAGCCTGGATTGCGTGTCGGTATTCGCGCACACGGTGAGCGACGGCTGGCGCGTGCTTGGCCATATGGTGGATCAGCCGGATCTGTACATCCGCCCGGCCGCGCCCCTGGGCACGCTGCCGCGCGGCCAGGTGGTCGGCGTGCCGGCCGGCTGGGAAGCCGACCTGGACCCGCAGGCTGCGCGCGCCTACCGCGCGGCACTGGACATCGTGGCCGGCCGGCCCGGCGTGCGGCTGGAAAATGTGGATCTGGCGCCCTTCCTCGAGGTGGCCGGATTGCTGTACGACGGCCCCTGGGTGGCGGAACGCCGGCACGCCGTGGGCGCGTTTTTCGACCGCCGCGCCGCCATGGACCCCACCGTGGCGCGCGTGATCGCCCGCGCCGACGGCCAGAGCGCCGTCGACGCTTACGCCGGCCAGTACCGCCTGGCCGAATTGCGCGCGCCCTGCCTGGCGGCTTTCGAGCGCGTGGACCTGCTGTTGCTGCCGACCACGCCCACCCTATACACGCGCGAACAAGTACTGGCGCACCCGGTGGAATACAACACCCGCCTGGGCCGCTATACCAATTTCGTGAATCTGCTGGGATTGTGCGCCCTGGCCATGCCCGGACCGTTCCGCGAAGATGGCCTGCCGGCCGGCGTCACTTTGGTCGGCCCGGGCGGCGGCGACCACCGCCTGGCCGAACTGGCGCGCAACTGGGAACCGCATCTGCATCGCCGGCTCGGCACCGGCACGGAACCACCGCCGCGGCGCGCCGAGCCCCTGCCGCCGCTGCCCAGCCACGAAGCGACCGTGGACGTGGCCGTGGTGGGCGCGCATCTTGCCGGCCTGCCGCTCAACTGGCAGTTGCTGGAACGCGGCGCGCGCCTGATCGAGGCCACCACCACCGCGCCGGAATACCGGCTGTACGCGCTGCCCGGCACGGTACCGCCCAAGCCCGGGCTGATCCGCGTGGATGCCGGCGGCGCGTCCATCGCGGTCGAAGTCTGGCGCATGCCGCTGCGCCAATTCGGCAGCTTCGTGGCGGACGTGGGACCGCCGCTGGGCATAGGCAGCCTGAGCCTGGCCGGCGGGCGCGTGGTCAAGGGCTTCATCTGCGAAAGCAGCGCCGTGGCCGCGGCCAAGGACATTACCGCTTACGGCGGCTGGCGCAACTATATTGCC
>JAEUNN010000276.1 GCA_016791085.1 Rhodocyclaceae bacterium
TTGACGCGCGTGATGCGCGACGCCGGCCTCGCCAAAGCGGACCTGCTGGCGCTGGCGCTCGCCATCGTGAAGCTCGATTCGGGCGATTTCCGCTTGCGCGAAGAGGCGCCCAATCAGTTCAACACCGACCCGGGCGCCGAGGCTTTCAACCGCTATGAAAACCGCAAGGACCTGGGCAACGTCGAAGCCGGCGACGGCGCCCGTTACAAAGGCCGCGGCTACCTGCAAATCACCGGGCGCGCCGCTTACTCGCGCCTTGGTCAGGCATTGGGATTGGGCGAACAATTAGTCCAGAAGCCCGAACTGGCGCTGGACCCGGTCATCGCGAGCCGCGTATTGGCGCAGTTCATTGCCGAGCGCCAGGCGGAACTAAGCAAAAATATCGCCGCGGGAGATTTCCGTGCCGTATCGCGAACGCTATTTGGCGGCATCAGCCAGACGGCACGCTTGACGGAACTAATCAAGGCCGCTCAGCCCCTCGCGCAGGCACTGCTATCCGCACCTACGGCGCGCTAGCCGGCACAAGTGCGAAAAGCCGCCGGCGCAGTGCGCCGCAAGCGGGCCTGCAAAGGCTTGCCTGAGGCGCATACGCTGCGTGCGCGGTTCCACCCTGCGCCGGCCTCAACGACGGGCAGCGGCCCGTGGCCGCTACCCATACGCCCGCGGCCGTGGCGGCGGCAGTTCAACCTACGTTCCCCAGTCGACCGCTTTGATAGCTGAATAAAGCCCTGAAATGGTTGATGTTGATTCGCCTTCACGAGCGCACCGTGCGGGTGAGCGCCGCTACGCACCCGATGGCACGAGTGGCGCGCCGCCTGGCGTCGTTGCTCCTCGCGGCAAGGGAGCGACCATGCGCGTCGTCGCCCCTAGGCAGACAACGGGCCAGCCGCACCCTCGCATGCGTCCAACAGAGGAATGTAGGTTCAATGCTTGTGGCAGTTCTCCAGGAAATCCAGCAGTTCTTCGCGCAGGCGATAGTAGTCCGGATGTTCCAGCAGGGTTTTGCGGCTGCGCGGGCGCGGCAGGTCGATTTCCAGCACCTTGCCTACGCGGGCGTTGGGGCCGTTGGTCATCATGACCACGCGGTCCGCCAGCAGGATGGCTTCGTCCACGTCGTGCGTGACCATCATGGCGGTTAGTTGCGCGCGGCTCCACACTTCCATGAGCACTTCCTGCAGGTCCCAGCGCGTGAGCGAATCGAGCATGCCGAAAGGCTCGTCCAGC
>JAEUNN010000350.1 GCA_016791085.1 Rhodocyclaceae bacterium
GGCCGCAAGAGCTTTCGCGAAGTCAAACATTATCGCCGCCGCAAACGCTGGCTTGCCTGATCCGATCAACCCGGCCGCCGCCGGCGTGACGGCGGCTGGCCTGATTTCCTGCCCATAGCCGACCCATGAGCCCCTATTACGACAAACAGGAAACGCGCGATCCGCTGGTGCGCGAATACGACTTGATGACGCGCCTGTCGGCCTTGATTGCGCACGCCGTGGAGTGCGCGCCGGCCTATGCGGATTTTTTGCGCGGTGCCCGTGCCGAGGACATCTGCACGCGCGAAGCGCTGGCCGGCCTACCGGTGCTGCGCAAGCCGGAACTGCTGGAGCGCCAGCGCGCCCGGCGGCCATTCGGCGGCCACACCACGCGCAGCATGGGTCCCAGCCTGCGCCGCGTGTTTGCCTCGCCGGGCCCCTTGTACGAACCCGAGGGCACGCGCAGCGACTACTGGCGCATGGCGCGCGCGCTATTTGCCGCCGGGTTCCGCGCCGGCGACCTGGTGCATAACGCGTTTTCCTACCATTTCACGCCGGCCGGTTCGATCATAGAAACCGCCGCGCACGCGCTGGGCTGCACGGTATTTCCGGCCGGTACCGGTCAAACCGAACAACAGGTGCAGGCCGTGGCCGATCTGCAGCCTAACGCCTACGCCGGCACGCCGTCCTTCCTGCGCATCCTGCTCGAAAAGTCCGCGGAAACCGGCATGCCTTGCAGTTTTACCAAGGCCCTGGTGTCGGGCGAGGCGTTCCCGCCCAGTTTGCGCGACTGGCTGGCCGAGCGCGGCGTCGCCGCCTATCAGGCCTACGCGACCGCCGATGTCGGCCTTATCGCCTACGAAACCCCGGCGCGCGAAGGTTTGGTGGTGGGTGAGGACGTGGTGCTCGAAATCGTGCGGCCCGGCACGGGGGACCCGGTCGCGCCGGGCGAAGTGGGCGAAGTCGTGGTCACGGCGTTCAATTCCGAATACCCGCTGATCCGCTACGGTACCGGCGACCTGTCCGCCGTGCTGCCCGGCACCAGTCCTTGCGGTCGCACGAATACGCGCATACGCGGCTGGTTGGGGCGCGCCGATCAGACCACCAAGGTGCGCGGCATGTTCGTGCATCCGTCGCAAATTGCCGAAGTCGCCAAGCGTCATCCGCAATTGGGAAAAGTACGTCTGGTCGTGGATAACCCGGGCGGAGCCGACCGCATGTGCCTCCATTGCGAACTGGAACAGCCGCCGGAAGGCCTGGCCGGCGCGCTCGCGACCAGCGTGCGCGACCTGACCAAATTGCGTGCCGAAATTCTGTTTTGTGCGCCCGGCAGTCTGCCCAACGACGGCAAGGTGATCGCCGACCTGCGCAAGTTCGAGTGACGGCTGCCGACCATGGCCGGCGCGCGCCACTCCTTATTTGTTTTGCGGGCCGCCTGGCTTGGGCTTGGCGCCGGCTTGCGGGTCGGCGGCCTGAGCCGGCGCGGCCGGGGCCGGCGACGGTGTTCCGGCGGCCGCCTGCTGCACGGCATTCGAGGCCGCCTGTACGGCGCTGCTGGCGGCCGTCTGCATGCCTGCCGCGGCCTGCTGCATCATGTTCCAGGGCCACATGGCCGCAGAACCGAAGGGCGTGGCGGCAGCTTCGGCTACGCCGGGGGCGCCGCGTGCGGAAGCCTGGCCGAGAGCCTGTACGGCCGAGAGCGTGGCGCGCTGCATTTCCAGGCCTTGAATGGTGGTTTGCAACATGCCCAGATTGACCTTGAGCCAATGTTCCACGGCCCGCATGTCGGCGATGCGCTTTTCCAGCTCATTGACGTCCAGTGTGGGCGTCATCATTCCAGGCAGCGAAAACCCCATGCCGCTCCACATGCTTTTGAGAAATTCGAGCGGGTCATTGCCCGGTGTGGTCTGGCTCATTGGTATTCCTCCCGTGCGAGAGTTGCGATGATACTCCAAGGGGCGTGGGACCGGTGCGGCCGGGGCGGCAGTACAAAAAAAGAGCGCGCCTTGCGGCGCGCTGGAATGGACACTCGAGGGAAACTGGTGGGTCGTGCGCTCCGGCCGTTGCCAAGTTCAGAAATCGGCCCGAGGGGTATCGGGTTGGAGCGGTGCCGACACGGCACTGAACAAATTGAAGGTCGTGAAGTCTATGCCATCGGCAAGGCCCAGCATGGTCAGTCCGGCAAGCACGACGATGAGGCACTGGATGATGCATGCCAGCACATTCGCAGCCTTGCGGCAGGCGGGGAAATTGCGTTCCGTCTGTGCTTTGCCGGTACCGTGCGTGGTCGTGGTCATCGAAATAAACGTGTTGCGGCGGTTGTCGGTACTTGCCCGGTTGTCATTAATGCGCGACCAAGGGTGAAATTCAGTGCGCGTTTCCATGCTTGAACTATCCGGCATCGCCGCACGGCCCGCAATCCTGCCTTCGGTCGAGTTGATGGGCAGTTCCGCTTTGTGCCCATCATCCGAATGGATGATGGGCGGCTAGTCGGGGTCGGACTTTCGGATGAGTAACACTGCACGGATCGTCCGAAATATAGCCCGCTCTATGACGCAAATGCTTGATCTAGACCAGAAATTCCCTTTGCGTATGGGCTATCATCGTGGCTCCGTGACGGTTGGGGAAGGGCTGTAGCCCGGGCAGGAGATACGAGGTGGCCAAGCTGCTGGTAGTAGAAGATCACACGCTGGTTCGCGAAGGCATGTTGCAAACCTTGCGACGGCTGGGTTCAAGCTGGTATGTGCTGGAAGCGTTTGATGCGAATTCCGCGCTATCCACGCTCGACGAAGATCCCGATATCGATTTGATCATTCTGGATCTGATGCTGCCGGGAATGAGCGGCTTCGCATTACTTGCGCATATGCGCAAAAACTATCCGCTGGTGCCGGTAGTGGTGGTGTCGGGTCTGTACGATGGCGCCAGTGTGGCGCGCGCGCTGCGCCAGGGGGCGTCGGGTTATGTCCCCAAAGCCAGTTCCGGCGACAAGCTCCTCGATGCCGTGCGGGTAGTCATGTCCGGCGGCCTGTATTCGCCGATACCCGAGCAGCGCCAGCGCGTGCCGCTGGTACGCACGCGCACGCCGCGCACGCAGTCGGCCGAGTCGGTGTATGGCCTGCGTCCGGCCCAGGTGCGGGTGCTGGAATTTCTATCCAAGGGCAAAACCAACCGCGAAATCGCCGAAATGCTGGGGCTGACCGAAGGCACGGTCAAAGTCCATGTGTCGGCAATTTTCCGCGCGCTCAAAGTCAGCACGCGCGCCCAGGTAATGGTCGTGCTGGCGCGCGACAAGGTCAAATTCGACGATTGATGCGCCCGCGCCGCGCGCGAATCAGGGCATTTCAGGCGGCGCGCGACTGTAAGGGCAAATCCGGGTAGGAGTCGTCGGCGCTTTCTGCGCCGGCCTGTTCGACCTGCGCGGCGTCGTATCCCAGTTCCAGTTGATCCAGCACCTGCCCGGCCAGACGGCGGCAGGCATTTGCCAGCCCGGTCGGCATGTCGGCCGGAACCCGGCGCTGTAACAACAGCTTGCTGGCCGACAGCGAATAGGCCGGTTTCAAGAGGCGGTCGCGGTGTTCCGCCAATTGCTGGTCCACGGTTTTGCGTGCCGCCTCCTGCTGCCAGGTATTGGTGGGCCATTGCGCCGGCAGCGCAAATGCGCGCGGAAATGCGGCCAGGTCGATTTTCAGTGCGCGTATGTCTTCGTGCGAATCGCGAAACGGCAGCAGCACCAGTTCGGCGATGCCGTACAGGCGGCGGTCCATTTCGCTGCGATTGGCGCCACCGTCGATCACGCCTATCCATTTGTTGAGCGTGCGCAACTTGTCCACGACTTTCACGAGCGCCTCGCGGCTGCGCGCATCGGCCACCAGATAGCGGCGCCCTTCGGGATCGAGCGGCTCACGCATCGTATCCGTGAGCACGCATACCGAGTGGTGGCCCAGCAGCCCCAGGCCCTGGCACAGCATGTGCGACAGCGTGGTTTTTCCAGTACCGCCCTTGTTGCCTATGATGCAGACGATTTGTGCCATGTCGGGGTCCTGCGGGTTGGTCCTTGCGCACTCCATGCGATGGTGCCGCTGCCGGCCGAACGCGCCGGGCATGGCGCATCATGCCTCGGCCGCCGGCACTGCCATGGGCGGAACTGAACTGCGTTTTGCCGGCTTTTCGGGCGTGCCGGAAAATTCATACACGTAGAGCGTGCGCGTGCCGCGCCGTCCATGTATGGTGCGCGCCGGCGCCCGATCGGGCAGCGCGAAGCTGTTGCTGACAAGTTGCGCTCCGGCGGGCAGTTCGCGCGCCGCCTTGCGCCCGAGTTTGCCCATGGGCGGCGGCGCGAGGAATGCATACACCACGTCATAGCCGCCGAGCGGCTCGCTCCACAGATCGCCGGCCCGAATTTCGCAATTCGGCAGTTTGCGCGCGAGGATGCGTGCGACCAACAGCGGCAGCGGCGCGTTCTCTATGCCCGTGAAGCGCGCGTCGGGGCGGCAACGCGCCAGATAGGCGAGCAGTCCGCCGGTGCCACAGCCAAGGTCCACTAGCCGGAATGGTCCTGCCGGAAGTATGCGCAACAGCGTGTCGGCTGTGGCGCGGTTGGTCAGGAATAGCGGTACGCGATTCTTGAAAGTGGGCCAGAACACCGCCGCCAGCAGCAGGAATATGCCCAGGTACCAGCCCGGTGCGATCTGCGCGCGCAGCGCCAGCACGATGAGCGGCGAAAACGCCAGGTGTATCGGTATCCACCAGGGCGGCGCGCGCATCCACCAGGCCGTCGCGGC
>JAEUNN010000352.1 GCA_016791085.1 Rhodocyclaceae bacterium
CATGACGCGCCAGTTGGCGTAGGACGGCGCGCGCTTGAGGCGGCAGGCGAGGCGCACGCGGCGCGCCGACAATTCGATGCCGCGCTGCGTGTCGCGGCGCAGGGCGAGCTTGAAATTGATGCCCAGCGGCCGCTTGGCGGCGTCCTGCGCGACCTCGAGATAGGCCAGCGCGACATGTTTCATGACCTTGTCCGCGGCCATGGCGGCGCGCTCGCCCTCGTGGTCCAAAGGCAGCGATTCGGCCGCCACCAGCGCTTCGAGTTGATCGACGAGCTGCAGCGCCTGCGCGTGCATGCGCTCCAGTTCGCGCTCGAAATGCGCTTTTTCATGCTCGCCGGCAACCAGTCTGTCGATCTGGCCGGTAAGCCGGCGCGCCTGATCGACCAGCAACTGCGACGCGTCAGGCCGCGTGTCCGCGACGTGGCGCACCTGGCCTGCCATATCGTCATCGCCGGCCGCGGCAGAGCGCAGGCGGTTGGCTTTGATTCCCATATTTATTCCAAGCATGGCACTACCCCAGGCCACCGGCATGCGGGCCGGCCTACCTGCACCAGCCTCGCGCGCCTACCCGATACGGGTAAGCGCGCCGCGGCCCCAGGCCGCCGGCATACCATACATTCCCGTTGCCTTTAGCGCGGCATCATCGCGGCGCAGGTACGCCCACCTGTTCCGCCCACCCGCCGGTTTCCTGGCGGGGGCTGCCAGCGCATACGCATCATAGCCGCAAATTTGACGAATGTAGCCCGGTGTATGTGGCCCAAACATCGGGTTCAAGGACTTTTTCACACTTTTGTTGCAGTGCACATAAACTCCGCTCGAATATTCGGCCATGCAGCGCCGGCGCCCTACATGCCGCACGCTGCGGGGTCGTTCGGCCGCGGCCTCGGCTCAGCGCTCAAGCACATAGCTGCCGGGTGCCGCGCACAGTTCCGGATATTTGTCCGATTTGCCGGGCTTTGCGGCTGCCGCGCCGGAACTGTGCCGGCCCAGCCAGTCCATCCAGTCGGTCCACCAGGAACCGGAGCGGCCTTCCGCGTGTTCGACCCAGGCCGTCACGGCGTCGCCCGGATGCACAGCGGCGGCACGAAAGCGCCGCTTGGGCGGATCGACGGGCGGATTGATGATGCCCAGGATATGTCCGGAACTGGTCAGCACGAAACGCCGCTCGCCGCCCACGAATTTGCAGATGCGGAAACCTTCGCGCCAGGGCACGATGTGGTCGTCCTCGGCCGCCACCGCATACAGCGGCTGCACGATGCGGCCGAGATCGAGCGGCTGGCCGGCGACGTGCAAGGCATCCTTGGCGACCAGGCGATTTTCCAGGTAGAGCTGTTCCAGATACCACGAATGCATGGCGGCAGGCATGCGCGTGGTATCCATGTTCCAATACAGCACGTCGAATGCCGGCGGCGATTCGCCGTATAGCCAGCCACGCACCACGTAGTGCCAGATCAGGCCGTTCGAGCGCAACAGGCGAAACGACGCCGCCATGGAGCGGCCGTCCAGATAGCCCTGCACCGACATTTGCTGTTGCAGGAAGCGCACGCTGTAGCGATCCACGAACACTTCTATGTCGCCGGGCCGGCTGAAATCCACCAGCGTCGTGAATACGCTCCAGTGCGCCACCGGCACATCGGCCGGCGCATAGTACCGGTTCGCCCAGGCCATGTACATGGCAAGCGCGGTACCGCCTATGCAATAGCCGACCGCGTGCACCTTGTCGGCCTGGCAGTACTCGCGCGCGACGTTGATGATCTGGTCTATGCCCTGCGTCAGGTAGTCGTCGAAACTTACGTCGCGCATGCTCGCGTCGGGGTTTTTCCAGCTCGTGATGAACACCTGATACCCTTGCGCGACCAGGTAGCGCACCAGACTTTTTTTCGGCGTCAGGTCGAGTACGTAGAACTTGTTGATCCACGGCGTGACGATCACGATGGGCATGGCGCGCACGGTTTCGGTCTGTGGCGCGTAGTGAATCACCTCCAGCAGACGGTTGCGATACACCACGCTGCCCGGCGTGGTGGCCAGATTCACGCCAACCTGGAAATCTTCCGGGTCGGCCATGCGCACGTCGCCGCGCTTCAAATCTTCCATCATGTTGCTGAAGCCGTTGCGCAAACTTTCGCCTGCGCTAGCCAGTGCGAGGCGCTGCGCAACCGGATTGGTGACATACCAGTTGGTCGGCGCGAATGCGTTGAGCGCCTGGCGCCACCAGAACGCGGCGCGCCGCCGTTCCGCCTCGGCCTGACCCGGCGTGCTGTGCAGCATGTCCAGCACATGGTGGGTCAGCAACAGATAGGATTCTTTCAATGCATCCCAGCCGGGGTCGTCGGTCCACACCGGATCC
>JAEUNN010000421.1 GCA_016791085.1 Rhodocyclaceae bacterium
GCCGCGGGCGACCCCGACCAGGCGCGCCTGGCCATGCAACAACACCTGATTTCTTCCGCCGGCCGGGTCGGCATCCAGTTCGTACAACCCTGAATTCCTCACACCCAGGAGCACTTCCATGAATAAACGCACCTTCCTGAAATCCGCCTTGGCTGTTTCCGTGCTGGCTGCCAGCATGGGCTATGCCCAGGCCGACGCACTGAGCAACGCCGAAAAGAGCGGCGTGCTGCGCATTGCCGTGCCGCAGGATTTCCCGCCTTTCGGTACCGTCGGTCCGGACCTCAAGCCGCGCGGCTACGACATAGACGTCGCCAACCTGATCGGCCGCGAACTGAAGCTCAAGGTCGAATTGATTCCGGTCAGCAGTACCAACCGCATTCCTTATCTGACCACCGGCAAGGCCGACCTGGTCATTTCCAGCCTGGGGAAAAACCCCGAGCGCGAAAAAGTGATCGACTTTTCGGTCGCCTACGCCCCGTTCTTCAACGGCGTGTTCGGCCCTGCCGACGCCCCGGTCAAAGTTGCCGCCGATACGGCCGGCAAGGTGATAGGTGTCACGCGCGGCTCCGTCGAGGATCTGGAATTCAGCAAGGTCGCGCCCGCCACTGCGAACATCAAGCGTTTCGAAGACAACAACGCGACCATTTCGGCCTACCTGTCCGGGCAGGTGCAGTTGATCGCCACCGGCAACGTGGTTGCCGCCGCGGTGAACGAGCGCACCAAGATACGCCGCCTGGACACCAAGTTCCTGATCAAGAACTCGCCCTGTTACGTAGGCGTGAACAAGGGCGAAGCCGCGCTGCTGGCCAAGGTGAACGAAGTCCTCGCCAAATTGAAGGGCAACGGCGAACTTAACCAGGTTTCCCAGCGCTGGCTGCAAGCCCCGCTCCCCGCAACGCTCTGATCCCGACCTGCAGGCGCCGCCCGCAGGCGGCGCCGGAGAATCCCATGGCTTACGCTTTTGATTTTTCCTCGGTGCTGGAGTACCGGGACATACTGCTCGCCGGAACCGGACGCACCCTGTTGCTCACCGGCATAGGCGCGGTTGCCGGGCTCGCGCTGGGCATAGTCGGCGCGGTCTGCCGCGCCTGGAAACTGGCGCCGTTCGACCGGCTGTTTGCCGTTTATGTCGAATTCATCCGCAACACGCCGTTTCTGGTACAGCTGTTTTTCATCTTTTTCGGTTTGCCCTCGCTCGGCATACAACTGGACGAATGGCAGGCGGCGATCATCGCCGTGGTGATCAATCTGGGTGCCTATACCACCGAAATCGTGCGCGCCGGCGTGGAGGCGACCCCGCGCGGGCAGATTGAGGCGGCGCAATCGCTGGCCATGACGCGGCCGCAAATTTTCCGCCACATCGTGCTGCCGCCGGCACTGGCCAAAGTGTGGCCGGCCGTATGCAGCCAGGTCGTGATCGTGATGCTAGGCACCTCGGTGTGTTCGCAGATTGCGGCCGAGGAACTTACGTTTGCAGCCAATTTCATCCAGTCGCGCAACTTCCGGGCCTTTGAAACCTATTTTGCCGTGACCGCAATCTATTTCCTGCTGGCGCTCTTCGTGCGCAACGCACTCGCGTACGCCGGCATGCAGTTGCTCGGCCGGAGGACCAAATGAACGATATCGCGCTCACCGACATCATCCGCAATCTGGTCGACGGCGCCATGTGGACCGTAGGCCTTTCACTGACCGCATTCGTGCTGGGCGGCATCGCCGGGCTTTGCGTGCTGTTCGCGCGCATCGCCCGCCATGCCTTGCCGCGCCGGCTGGCCAAAGGATATATCGAGGTGTTCCAGGGCACGCCGCTCCTGATGCAACTGTTCATCATTTTTTTCGGCGGCGGGCTGATCGGGTTGGAAATTCCGCCCTGGCTCGCCGCGGCGCTGGGTTTGACGCTATTTACCAGCGCCTACCTGGGCGAAATCTGGCGCGGCTGCGTCGAGGCCATCCCCAAGGGCCAGTGGGAAGCTTCGGCCAGCCTGGCCATGACCCACCTCGAACAGATGCGCTACGTCATCCTGCCGCAGGCGCTGCGCATCGCCATCGCGCCTACCGTCGGCTTTTCGGTGCAGGTGGTCAAAGGCACGGCCGTCACCTCGATCATAGGTTTCGTCGAAATGACCAAAACCGGCTCCATGCTGGCCAACGCCACCTTCCAGCCCTTCCTCGTATTCGGCCTGGTCGCGCTGGGCTACTTCGCCCTGTGCTACCCGCTATCCGCCTATTCCCGCGTTCTCGAAAGGAAAATCCATGGCTCTCGTGCGCATTGAAGCTCTGCACAAGCATTTCGGCAGCAACCACGTGCTGCGCGGCATCGACCTGAATATCGAAGAAGGTCAGGTGATCGCGCTGATCGGCCGCAGCGGCTCCGGCAAAAGCACGCTGCTGCGCACCATCAACGGCCTGGAAAGTTTCGACGACGGCAGCATCGAGGTCGACGGCGAGCGCATACACCCACACGAAACCGACCTGCGCGCCCTGCGCATGAAAGTGGGCATGGTGTTCCAGCAGTTCAACCTGTTCCCGCATCTGACCGCCGGCCAGAACGTGATGCTCGCCACCCGCATCGTGCGCAAGTTGGGCGACGCCGAAGCGCGCGACCTGGCCAAGGCCATGCTGCTCAAGGTGGGCCTGCAGGACAAGTTCGACGCCTATCCCGACCAGCTGTCCGGCGGTCAGCAGCAGCGCGTCGCCATTGCGCGCGCGCTGGCCATGCAGCCGCGCGTGCTGTTGTGCGACGAAATCACTTCGGCGCTGGACCCGGAACTGGTGAACGAGGTGCTGGCGGTGGTCAAAAACCTGGCCGCCGAAGGCATGACGCTCATCATGGTCACGCACGAAATGCGCTTTGCCCGCGAAGTGGGCGACCAGCTGGTGTTCATGTACCAGGGGCGCATCCACGAAGCCGGCGATCCGCAAACCCTGTTCGCCAACCCGCAAACGCCCGAACTTGCCAGTTTCAT
>JAEUNN010000516.1 GCA_016791085.1 Rhodocyclaceae bacterium
TCGTCCGCAGTGCCTGCATGGACGCGCGGCGCCAGCAGAAGTGCGGCCGCGCATGTCACCAATGCTAGCCGGTTCACTTTTCTTCTCCGAGTTCGATGATGAGCAGGACCTTGCTGCCGGGCGGGCGCTGATCCGATGTCACATAGGTAATGGCGGAGCGGTCGTCCGCCAGCAGGCGCGCGGCCTCGTCGCCGCCCAGTGTGGGCGGCGGCCGGCCGCGGCCGGTAAATACGCGTTTGGCCCAATAGGCGCGCAGGCTTTTTGCCGACATGTCGGCCACGGCACGATAAAAATGCTCACGCAATTCGGGGTCGCGCCGGTCTATGGGCTTGAGGCCGGCCGGCGGGCTGCCGCGGTCGAGGAACAGATCGGCGGCTTCGCTGCGCGTCATCGGGCCGGCAGGGGAATCGCCGCGCGCCACCACCAGCAAGGATGCCGCGGTGGCCGGCGCCACCGTCAGGTAGAGCGCAACAACCGCCAGCAAGGCCGGCAGGCGGCGCAAACCTGAGGCGCATGCGCCATGCGGCCGCGCGCCGCGGGCGGCTCGGCCTGGCGTTGTGCCGGAAGTGTGGGTGTCCGTGCCCGCATCCCCCTCCTGGAGGGCGGCGTCCTTGATTTTTATCGCTGTCTCCTGCACGCCCGGAGCTGTCCTGGTAGCGACTTCATTCCACATGTATCGGCTGCGTGCAGCGCAATACCTGTGGCTAATTGCGCCGACGGGGACTTATAAAGGAATTTCCCCGGGCTGCCAAGTGGGGCGACAGCCTTGCCACAGCCACCGCCTGTTGTCCCTAACGGCCGTTGGCGGCCTGGCCTTTAGCCGTGCGCGGGTGAATTGCACGGCATTTCCGGTCCGCCGGTTCGCCGCGATTTGCGGACCGGTAGCCGGCCGCGCTGCGGGCAAACGTGCGCCCTCTGCGGCTGCCGCTTGCGCCTGTTTTTAGAAGTTACTTTCAAATTCATGCCTAAGCATGCGATTTTTATGAAATTATTGATATTTTGAATGCCAATAGCATTGCATAAGCCATTGTTGCAGCAAGAAAAAGCCCCGGTGCACGTATTGACGGTGGGAAATCCATACTCTAAAGTGGAGATTCGTGGAGGTTGGTGGGTTTTTTGAGCCCTGACCGGGGCTCAGGTGGGGAAAACAAGCATGTTCCAGGGGGCTGCATCGCTCAGTCTCGATGCCAAAGGCCGTTTGGCGGTCCCCGCACGCCATCGCGAAGCTTTGCAGAAGATTTGCGAAGGCCGTCTGGTCATTACCGCCCATCCGCACGGATGTCTGCTGGTCTACCCCGAGCCCGCCTGGGCTCCCATACGCGACAAGGTGTTGGCCGGCTCCAGCCTGGAGCAGCAGTCGGCGCGCCTCAAGCGCTTGTTCGTGGGTTTCGCCCGGGATGAGGAAGTGGATGGTGCAGGCCGCCTGCTCATCAGTCCGGAATTGCGCGAATACGCACAACTCGACAAACAGGTGTGGCTGGTCGGGCAGGGCAAGCATTTCGAACTGTGGTCGGACGCCCGCTGGCGCACCGAGCAGGACGAAATCCATGCCATGGGCGACAAATTGATCCCGCCCGGCATGGAAGACCTGTCGCTATGAGCACCGGCGGCCACGTGACGGTCATGCTCGAAGAGGCCGTGGAGGCGCTCGCTCCGCGCCCGGACGGCATTTATATCGATGCCACCTTCGGCCGCGGCGGTCACACGCGTGCGCTGCTGGCGCGCCTCGCCGCGGGCGGGCGCGTGCTGGCGCTGGACCGCGATCCGGCCGCCGTGCAGGCCGGTCAGGCACTGGCCGAGCCGCGCCTCACGCTGGTGCACGCGGCATTCGGCGAACTTGCGGCGGTGGCGGCCGCACACGGCGTGGTCCATGCCGACGGGGTGCTGTTCGACCTGGGCGTGTCCTCCCCGCAACTGGATGATCCCGCGCGCGGCATGAGCTTCCGCCATGACGCGCCGCTAGACATGCGCATGGATACCAGCCGCGGCGAAACCGCGGCGCAGTGGCTCATGCGCGCTGAATTACGTGAAATAGAGGAGGTGATGCGTGAATACGGGGAAGAACGGTTTGCTCATGCGGTTGCAAAGGCGCTTGTGGCTGCTCGGGCCGCAAATCCTGTCACAACCACGGGACAGTTTGCCGCGATCGTGGCAGGAGCGGTACGCACGCGGGAGCCGGGGCAACATCCGGCGACG
>JAEUNN010000545.1 GCA_016791085.1 Rhodocyclaceae bacterium
CCAGATCTATGCCCAGATCGGAAGGTTCCGGCGCCGGAGGTTCCAGGTCGAAAGTCAGGTGGTCGCTCAGCCCGACCACATCGGTGGCGGCCATGGGGTCGAAGTCGACCGCGGCCGGGCGCGTCGCGGCCGGTGCAGGAGCCGGAGCCGGAGCCGGAGCCGGAGCCGGAGCCGGCGCGGCGGGTATTCCTATCAGCGTGGGTTCTTCGCCGCCGTCCAATTCTTGCCGCATGCGGTCGGCCTGGCCGATCAGCGCGCTGGCGTCGCGGCTCGATGAACCGCCCGCTTCGAGTTGCGCCACCCAGGCGGTAAATAGCGCATGTGCATCGGCGATTACGCCGAACAAGCCGGCATTGCCGTGCTTTTCGAGTTGCAGCCAGCGGTTCATGAGCTGTTCGACCGCCCAGGCGGCCTCGCCCAGATCGCGCAGTCCGACCATGCGCCCGCTGCCCTTGAGGGTATGAAAGGCGCGCCGTATCGTGGTGAGCACGTCCTGCCGGTGTGGTTCCGCGCGCGCGTTTGCAAGCTGGGACTCGATGGTGCCCAGCACTTCGTGCGCTTCCTCGATGAATATGGCCAGCAATTCGGCGTCCAGCTCTTCGGCCGGCGCGGCGGCCAGGCGCATCGTGTCGGCCGACGGCGGGGCCACCTCATTGCGTGGCTGTGCCAGATTGGCGAGTGCCGCGCCGACGTTCTCGGGCGCTTCGCGCAACGCCGCCAGGGCCGCCGCAGCATCGCTTTCGAGCTTGCTGTCGGCAACCAGGGTGGCGTCCTGGCGGATCATTTCGACCTTGTCCTTGAGTTCCTCGATCAGCGCGGCGTCCTGCGGCTTGTCGCGCAGCTGTTCGGCCAGGGCATTGGCTTCCTGGCGCTGCTGGGCGAGTTCCGCTTCGAGGCTGGGCGGTGGCGCTTCGGCCTCGGCTTCTTCCTCTTCCGGCGCGGCTTTGGGCGTCAGGATGGCGTCCAGATCGGCGGGCCCGTGCTGCAGTGCATCGACGAAAAAGCCCAGCGCGGACAGCTTGTGCGCCAAATCTTCAAAATCGGAAGAGGCGAAATTTTCGCCCGGACGCGCAAATTGCTGAATCTGGCGCGCACAGGCACGCAACAGATCGACCGCGCGCTGCTCGCCCAGCACCTGTAGCGCGCCCTCGACCTGTTTGATCGGCCCGCCCAGCGTGCTCAGATCGGCGCGGCGGGCGTTGTCGCGGAAAAATGCATCGAGCGCCTGTTCGATCTGCGCCAGATTGGTCTGAATTTCACGCGCCAGCTGGCTCATGAACAGCCGTTCCTGGGCGCGCCGCGACATGTCGCTGAGCGCCGCCAGTTCCAGATCGCCCAGCGGCCGCCCGGCCAGCAGGGCGCGCAGGCGGTCCGCCATGACCTGCATCTGGCGCGGCAGTTCGTTGCTGTAGCGGCCAAACTGCTCCAGTGCGGACTCGGCTACCAGCAGCGCGGTAGCCAGTTCCATGGACAGGCTGTCGCTCTGCAACAAGGGATTCTTACGCAGCGCGGCGGCGACTTCGAGCAGCGCCCCGGACAGGCGCGCGATGCCTTCTTCGCGCAAGTCGCCGACGCGGGTGCAAAGCGTGTTGATCTGATCGTGAAATTGCGGCAGGCCGATCGCCGCGCCGGCCGAAAAACGGTTCCAGGCCTCTTTCGCGCCCTGCAGGACTTCGCGCAACTGGCGCAACAGCGGCTTGAGCGGCTCCAGTTCGACGCCTGCCGCGGCGCTGGGAATGAGCTTGTCCAACTGATAGGCCGAGCGCACCTGCTCGACCTGCTTGCTGGCGCTTTTGGCAACCGCGACCTGATACAGCGTGTCGCGCTGCAGGCGTTCGGCGACCGTGCGCGAGCCTTCCATGAGCCGCCGCATCTGCAGGTCGATGCGCGCGCACAGGCGCTTGACCGATACGTCGGCCGCGATGCCGCCGTCGGCCAGCGCTTCGAGCATGCCCAGCGATACCCACCAGAACGAGCGCGTGGAAGCCGTGGGCTGGCTGCGCTCTATCGCAGCGACGGCATCGCACATGAGGCGCAGGCCGCTGCCGTCCTTGGGATTGCGCAGCCAAGCGAGCAGGCCGCGCTGGAACTGCGCGCGCTGCGTGCGCAGCAGGCGCGCCAGGTCCAGCGGCGACAATTGCGGCGGTGCATCGGACGGTTTGGGCGGACGCAGCGTGAGGTCGGGATAGAACAGTTCGGATGGCGCCGGCTCGGGTTCGCCGCGCAACTTTTGCACCGAGGCATACAGCGGCAGCAGCACGAGCGGCTGGTTGGATGCGCCATTGACCAGATCGTCGAGGAACTGGCGTACGGCCGGCAGGCTGCGCCGCGCAACCGCCAAGGCCTGTTCGCGGTCCTTGATGCGCCCCGCGGCCAATTCGCCCAGCATGTCCTCGAGCGCGGTGCAGAACTGCGTGATGCCGTCCAGGCCCACGATGGACAGCGCCCCGCGCGCCTGGTGCAGGTGCGTGGTGGCAAACTTGACCTGTTCGGCGCCGGCTTCGGCGACTAGCGCTTCCTGGGCACGATTCAAGGCGAGGTCGATCTCGCCCTTGACCCAGATCAACGGCCCCAGATCGACGTCGGCACTGGCGCTCATGACGGCATCCTGTGAAATGTGCAGCGTTATACCTTGAAGCCGGCGACCGACCCTTTCAGTTCAACGGCCAGATCGGCGA
>JAEUNN010000591.1 GCA_016791085.1 Rhodocyclaceae bacterium
GCCGCGGTCACCGTGCCGCGGTAGCGATGTATGGCCTGCAGCCAGCGCAGCGGCCGCGCCAGAAAGGCCAGCGGACTCATGAGCACCAGCGGCACGCCGCAATAGAGCGAACAGAGCCAGGCGCCGATCAGGCCCATGTCGTGATAGAGCGGCAGCCAGGATACGCACACGTCGTCGGCACTGACCGCCGCGGCGGACACGATGGCGCGGATATTGGCGAGCAGGTTGGCGTGGGTGAGCATCACGCCCTTGGGGTCGCCGGTACTGCCGGAGGTGTATTGCAGAAATGCCAGATCCTCGGCGCGCCCGCGGTACAGGATGTCCACGCTGGCGCCTGCGAGATCGCGCACCGTGAGCACTTCGCGCAAACCATCCACCTGGGCGCGCAGCAGACCGGCCACGGCTTTGGCTTCGCGCAGCGTGACCAGCATGACGCAGCCGGCATTGGCGAGGATGCGGGCGTGGCGCCGCAAGTGCTCTTCGATCTGGCTCGCGCGTACCGGCGGGTAAATCGGCACCGGCACGGCGCCGGCCAGCAGCACGCCGAAAAAGCTGGCGAGGTAGTCCTTGCCGGTGGGCAGCATGAGCGCCACGGTTTGTTGCGGCGCGAGCCCGCGCGCCACCAGGCCGGAAGCGATCGCGCGCGCATCGGTCAGCAATTGCGCATACGTGTAGGGTTCGGCCTGTTCGTCGTCGTAGAGCAGCACATGGGTACGCTCGGGATGGCGCGCGGCGTGCCACTCCAGCACTTCCACGAGCGTGGCGGCGCTGTCCGGCCGCTGCGCCAGCCCGCCCGCCGCGAGCGGCGCCGCCAGTTCCAGCGCATGCGCGATTTGCGGACGCGCGCCGGCCAACAGCGCCAGCAGGTCGCGCGGCGTTTCCGCGTCGGCCAGCGCGCTGTCCGGCAATTCGACCTGAAAGGCGCTGCCCAGGCGCAACAGCAGTTCCACGCGGGCCAGCGAATCCAGGCCCAAATCCTGGTCCAGCCGCGCATCCAGCGCGACGCGCCCGCTGCGCGACGGATGCAATTCTTCCACCAGTGCACGCACCACGCTCAGGCAGCTGGCGGACGGGTCATCCGCGGGCACGGCGGCGCTTTGGGCCTGAATATCGTTCACGTAAACAGTCGGAGTGGCGGACGAGGTGCGGCACGGCCACTATAGGCCACGGCAGGAATCAGGGCAATTCATCCCGCGCCGCCGCCAGATGGGCTTTTTGCGCCCATGCCATGAGCCGCCAGCCCTTGGGGCCGTGCTCGATCCAGTTCAGCGCGGCATTGGGAATTTCGAAATCGCGCGCGGCATCGAGCGGGCGCGCGACGGCCAGACGATAGGCGATGTCGAGCACGCCGCCGTGCGTGACCACCAGTATCTGTTCGCCGGCATGGCTGTGCGCGAGCTTGTCCAGGCAGGCGCCGACGCGGCGCGCAAAATGTGAGAGGCTTTCGCCGCCGCCCGGCAATTCGTGCTGGGTATCGCGCCGCTCGAAGCGTGCATAGTCGTCCGGCATGGTGCGCGCCAGGTCGGCATAGGTATGGCCCTGCCA
>JAEUNN010000612.1 GCA_016791085.1 Rhodocyclaceae bacterium
CTCCGCATTGATTTTGGCGAAGCTCGCGCTGGCCCAGGGCAGGGGGCCCTGCTTCACCCCGTCCGCGTCCACCCAATCGCCGCCCGGGTTGGTCCAGGCGATGTCGGTCACGCCGGACGCCAGCTTGGTCCAGGTGGTCCCGTCCTTGGAATTTTCCGTAACCCGCAGCGCCGACGGCGGTATGCGGGCCTGCGGCGCGGCAACGGCTGCAGACAACAGCAAAACCAGCGGCAAGGGGGCAAATCGCCAGCCCGCCGCGCGGGCCGCCCGGGACAGATTCATGGTGTGTATGGACCTGAGCTAAGGTGCGACGGATCGTGCCGTCACGATTCCGGAAAGTTGCGCCCGGCGCCGCCGCGGCCGCTGCCTGCAGTAGCCGGAACGGCAACGCGCCGCGCGTGCTGCCTTGCGGCGGCAAGGTACGCAACAGCGCGGCGGGCATTTATCATACCGGGATCGGGGCCTGCACCTCGCCCTGCCCCGTGTGCGGCAATGTGCGCGGCTGTCCGGGTAATACAGGCGTTCGCGCATTGCTGCCAAACTTGCAACGATATGGGCCGGCGGCGCATCGTTCGCCGCGCCCCGCGCATGAGGAAAAAACCTATGACAGGCGTGCTGGGACTGGCCGTGGCGGCCGCGGTGATGGTGTTTCTGACCGTGCAGTGGCGGCGCAAGGTGGCGCTGCAGCGCCTGGAGTACATCCGCAGCTTCGAATTGCCGCGCGGCCTGTTCGACAAACTGCAGAAGCGCCGTCCGGCGCTGAGCCTCAAGGACTGCCAGCTGGTCGCGCATGCCCTGCGGCAGTTTTTCCTGGCTTACGCGATGAGCGGACGCCAGTTCGTGTCCATGCCTTCGCAGGTCGCAGACGATCTGTGGCACGAATTCATCCTGTACACCAAAAATTACGACAACTTTTGCCGCCGGGCTTTCGGCGGCTTTCTGCACCACACGCCGGCCGCCGCGATAGGCAGCAACCAGAGCGCCGACGCCGGCTTGAGACGCTGCTGGCGTTACGTCTGCCGCGAGGAAAACATCAACCCGCGCAAACCTACGCGCTTGCCGCTGTTATTCGCGATCGACGCGAAACTGGCCATTGCCGACGGATTCATCTATACGGCCGACTGCCGCGCCGCGCGCGCGCAGCCCGCCGGGGCCGGGGTGATCCATTGCGGCAGCGACCTGGGCGGCGGCGGGAGTGATTCCGCAGGCGGATCGTCCGACGGCGACAGTGCCGATTGCGGCGATGGCGGCGGCGGTGGTTGCGGAGGCGGCGGCTGCGGCGGCGGCGGCGGCGGGGACTGAACCGCGCGCCCGGATGGACGGCGTGCCCGCCGCGCGCGCCGGATGCACGCCAGCCGCGATGTGCGCGTCAGCACCTGCGGCAGCTGGCCGACCGAATCAGCCGGACCGCCTGAGGGCGGGCGGCCGGACTGCCGGCCAGGTGCTTCCCATGCGTTCGCGCTGAGCCCTGCGACAGGCTCAGGACGGGCCTGACCAAGCACACTCGCAATCCAGCGTGGGCCGAATGTCCGGAGCCGCGACGGAGTGGATGCAAAGGCTGCGTGCGGGGCAAACGCCCCGCCCGGCGCTTGGCCCGCGTCCCGCCCCGCAATTCCTGACCTGAGTTCGCGCCGGGCAGTACGCCATCTGTCCAAGGCGTGCATGCTCCCTGGCGGCTTTGACCGTTTGACCGGCCGCGCAGCGCCTGCCGGCTCGTGCGCACCCAGCCGGCCAGGCCCCGTATTTCAAACGAAACCTGTACACGGCGCCCTGAAATGGGCGCGCAGGCGGCGGCGCCCAGACTGCGTCCAGCGCTTGCGACATCGCGACCGGTCCGCACAGGCCGCGCAACGCAGCCACCCGACCGACACGCTGCCGACAGGAAAAGATCATGCGACATGGATTGAAAATTGCGTTGTGCGCCCTGTGCGCCTCTTTTGCCCAAACCGCCACGGCGGCCGCGCCGGCGCGCGCCGAGGCGCCCGAAGCGCGCCTGCAGTCGGCCTTCGCGGCGGCCGATACGGATCAGGACGGGCGCCTCACGCGCGCCGAAGCATCCACCCGCATGCCACGCGTGGCGCAGGACTTCGATGCCATGGACGCGTATCAAAGCGGCTATGTGACCTTGGCCCAGGTGCGCGCCTACATGGAGAAGCGCACCCCGCGCAGGGCCGATCAGGGCGGCGGACTGGCGCTGTTGCGCTGGTAGGAGCCGGACCTCGACCTTGCAAGCGACGGGAGAACATCATGAATGGATTGACCTGGATTGCCGCACCCGGCCTGCCGGCCGCCCGCCTGTGCCGCTACGCGCTGGCCATGGTATTGCTGTTGGCCGCCCTGGGCGCCCGGGCCGGCGAACTCGCGCAAGCTTTCAAGCGCGTGAGCGCGTCCGTGGTGGTGGTGCTGACCGAACAAACCCTGCCCGCCGCGGATGCCGCCGGCGGCGCGCGCCTGAGCGCGCAGGGCCTGGGTTCCGGCGTGCTGGTGTCGGCCGGCGGGGTGGTCATGACCGCCGCCCATGTCGTGCAATGCGCCGAGCGCGTGGTGGTGAGTTTCGCGGACGGCCAGTCGGTGCCGGCTCAGGTGCTGGCATCCGATCCGGTCAGTGACCTGGCGGTGCTCAAGCTCGCGCGCGTGCCGGCCGGCGCCGTGGTGGCTCGCCTGGGCGATTCCGACCAGGTGGACGTGGCGGATCAGGTGTTCGTGGTGGGCGCGCCTTTCGGCGTGAGCCGCACGCTCACGGTGGGCCATGTGAGCGCACGCCGCGAGCCCGGCGAGCCGGGCGCCGGACTCGTGGACGCCGAATTGTTCCAGACCGACGCCGCCATCAACCACGGCAATTCCGGCGGACCCATGTTCAACCTCAAGGGCGAAGTCATAGGCATCGTGAGCCACATGCTCAGCGAATCGGGCGGCTCGGACGGCATAGGTTTCGCGGTCACCTCGAAAGAGGTGCGCCAGCTGCTGGACGATCCGTTCGCGTTCTGGAGCGGCATGCGCACCTACCCTTTGCAGGGCAGCCTGGCGGCGGCCCTGAATCTGCCTCAGCCGGCCGGACTGCTGTTGCTGCAGCGCGCCGAAAATTCGGTCGCCGCGCGCCTGGGATTGCGCGCCGGAGCGCTGCCGGCGCGGTTCGGAGAAACGGAATTGCTGCTGGGCGGCGATGTGATCCTTGCGGTGGGCGAACTGCGCATCGAACCCGGCATGGATGCCTACCGGCGCATTCAAAACTACCTGCGCCGCATCGATCCGGCTGCGCCGCTGGTGCTGAGCATATTGCGCGACGGCCAGGTGATCGCTCTGGGCGCAACACCGGGCGAACTGGTGCGCATCGCACCCTGACCCCGGGTGCGCCGCCCGCCGACGCCCGCAACGCGAAAAGGCCGCGGCCCACCCCGACCCGGGTGGACCGCGGCCTTGCCGCGCCATCCGCCCGCGGCGCGGGCGGCCATCCACGCCGGGGCGCGCTATTCGGGATGTACCTCTATGCTTTCGGCCGCTTCGTGCAAGGCCATGCAGTAATCGTCGCGGAACACCGACTGGTCGATTTCGTTGCGGCGCAGCCCGCAGCGCGACAGCGCAACCGCGAAGTCGCGCGCATAGGCCTCGTCGTCGAAATCGGTGGCGCCGGTATCGATGCGGTGGTGATAGCGGTCGAAATAGGTTGCGGCCGAGGCGTGCGCAAGATGTTTGAGCACTTCGGCGAAATCTTCGGGCTCCACGTGCACGGCGGCTTCGCGCTCATTGACGCCGTCACCGGGCCGCCAGGGCCCCATGCTCACGTGCAGGCCGGTCAAGGTGAGCACGTCGTCGCGCAGGCGGCGGTCGTCCGCGGCACGTATGTCCGGCACCCAGACGCGATCCGGTATGCCATTTACCAGGTGTGTTTCCCCCAGG
>JAEUNN010000635.1 GCA_016791085.1 Rhodocyclaceae bacterium
ACCGCAACGCGCGCGCAAGCGGTGTCGGTAAGGCTCACCGCCTTGTCGGGCAACTGCCGCGCCGGTATGTAGCGGTGCGACAGGCGCACGGCCGCTTCGAGCGCTTCGTCCAGCAGTTGTACCTGGTGGTGTTTTTCCAGCGTGGTGGCGACGCCGCGCATCATGAGTATCGCCTTTTCTTCGCTGGGTTCGGGCACCTGTACCACCTGGAAGCGCCGCGTGAGCGCCGGGTCTTTCTCGAAATATTTTTTGTACTCGGCCCAGGTGGTGGCCGCGAGGGTGCGCAATTTGCCGCGCGCCAGGGCAGGTTTGAGCAGATTGGCCGCGTCGCCCGTGCCGGCCGCGCCGCCGGCGCCGATCAGCGTGTGCGCTTCGTCTATGAACAGGATTATGGGCTTGGCCGACGACTGCACTTCGTCTATTACCTGGCGCAGGCGGTTTTCGAATTCGCCCTTCATGCTCGCCCCGGCCTGCAACAGGCCGATGTCCAGCGCGCGCAGCGTGACGTCCTTAAGTTGCGGCGGCACGTCGCCGCGCACGATGCGCGACGCAAACCCTTCCACCACGGCAGTTTTGCCGACACCGGCCTCGCCGGTCAGGATGGGGTTGTTCTGGCGCCGGCGCATAAGGATATCCACGATCTGGCGGATTTCCTCGTCGCGCCCCAGCACCGGGTCGATTTCGCCGTTGCGCGCCTTTTCCGTCAGATCGACGGAAAATTTGCGCAGCGCCTCCTGCTTGCCCATTTGGGCCGGCGCCATGGCGCCGCTGGCCTCGCCCGGCACGGCACCACCGCCGACATCGAACCCATCGCGCGCGGCCAGCACGTCTTCCGGAGAACCTCCGGTAATTTTCGCGAAATCGTCGGCCAGCGCCTCAGGCTTGATTTTCTGGAACTCTTTCGACAGTGCCAGGAAGGGTGTGCGCAGGGAATGGGTTTTGAGGCAGGCCACGACCAGATGTCCGCTGCGCACGGCACGCTCGCCGAACATCAGCGTGCCATACACCCAGCCACGCTCGATGGCATTCTCTATGTGCTCGGAAAAGTCCGAAATCGAGGTATGTCCGCGCGGAAGGTTATCCAGCGCGCTGGTGAAATCCGCCGCGACGCGCGCCGCATCGAGCCCGAAGTGGCGCACGATGCGATGCAGGTCGCTGTCCTGCGACTGCAGGATTTGCGTGAACCAGTGCGCCAGCTCCACATACGGATTGCCGCGCAGTTTGCAAAATACCGTGGCGCCCTCCACCGCTTTGTAGGCAAGCGAGTTGAGCTTGCCGAACAAGGCCACGCGACTGATTTCGGACATGCTTATTCTCCTTTTGAAAAACTTCGGCTGGCTGACGTACCACGGCCGCGCCCCCGCGCGGCGTACGTCAGCAAAGTATTCCGCGCGGCATTATGCGCGTTTGCGCGCACAGCTGTCACCGCAAGCAGGCCGTTGCAGGGCCGCGTGCATTGACAGCACAATCTCCGGCACGTATCTTGATTGCGGTTTTTATCGCGCTTTGGCACGGATCGGCAAATGAACCAGGATTTCGACATTTCCAAGCTACTGCAGCTGCGTACGCTTACCAGCGCGCTGGCCGATTTTTTCGCCCGCCAGGTGCGCGATTATCTTTCCAACCTGACGTCTTTGCTGCAGCCACGCTCTTTGCTGGGCGAGCACATACGCTACGAAAAAAGTGCCGTCAAGGGGCAGGACGCCGCGCTGCAGGAACTGATCAAACAGTTCACGCCGATTGCAAAATCGCGCGAACTCAACATACAGACGGAACTCAAGGCACCGCTCGACATTTTTGGCGCCACGCTGGACATTACGCCCGCTGCCTACAGTTACACGCCGCAAGGCGCGACCAAGCCGATCACCATCAGCACGCCCTTGCGCTGGGTGCTCAGTTACAAGGACATGGGACCGCCGCGCATGCGCGAACTGGTCGCCAATCACGCGCGCAGTGGCGACGCCGAACTTTACCCGGCCGTGGTGCATTACCTCGTGCTCAATATGCTCGCGAACCGCCGGCCCGGTGCGGCGCCGCTCATGGAAGCGCTGCGTTTCCCGTTTACCGTGCAGCCCGCACCCGAATTCGGCGGCCTGCCCCTGGTGCATGTGACGGCGCCGGTGGGAACCATACGTCCGCCGGATTTGGTGATTCATTACAGCACCCAGATTTCCGGTGCCACGCACTTCGAAGAAGTCGTGAACCTGCCCGACGTGGCGCGCCTGGCCGATCCGCTCAAGGACCAGTTGGTCGCGCTGGTACGCGAACTCGGCGGCGATCTGGCCACTCAACTCGGCTGACGCGAGGCGCAGCGCATACACGCTTGGCGTCTGGCCCGCGGCGCGGCGCGCTGCAGCCGGCGCGCTAGCCGCTTCAGTTGCGGGCGCCAAGGATAAGATCGTCCGGGTCTGCGCCATTGCCGCTCACTCCCAGCCAGGATACCCAACCTAGCTGCACGCTCCCGGCCAGCCGTGCAACCGGCACCTCGGCGCGCTTGAGAATAAGTTGCACGTCGCAATCCATTTCCATACCGACATACAGCTTCACGATGTCGCGCAGGCGTGTGTAGCTGGCCGCGTCGGGCAGAAAGCGGCGGTAATCGTCCAGACTTAGCGGCCCCAGCACGATGCGGAATTTGCTCTGACAGTCCCATACCCGCTCGCCCACCACGGCATCTTCGCCAAGCATGGAAAAGCCGTGACGGCGGCCCAGACGGGATTGTTCGCTGGGCGGAATCGCAAGCCAGCGCGCGACCCACTGCTCGATGCGCACCGGGACATGGAAAAAATTCGCGAGCACCTGCCTGAGCCCGTCGGCGCACTTGACCTGGCGCCCAAATATGCCGGTATGGGCAAATTTGAAACTGTCCGGCACGCTGTCGCGCTGGCGCATGGCGCTTCCGCCCAGCCCACAAAACGCCGCCAGATAGTTGCCGAAGCGGTCCTGTCCGGGCCGGTCGAGACTCACGACCGGCGCCGACACGGCCCAGGCGCGGTAAAACAGCGTCAGCATGCGGTGGTGGAACAGGTCGAGGAAGCGCACCAGCGCGGCATCCCCCTCGTGGCGCAGTCGATCGAAGGCGTATTCGGTCAGATGGGTAGGCAAAGCGCCATTCGGTCCGAACAAGCCGAGTACGCGCTGCACCAGACGCGGCGGCTGGTGATCACGGCCGGGAACCAGCGCGGCCACCGGAGACGGCGGGAAATCCAGCGATACTTCCTGCGCAAGGCGGACGGGTTCGTCGTTGGGCAGTTTGGCCTCGCCCAGGCGCGGCAGCCCCGGAAAGGCGCACTCTATGAGCCGCATGGCCGCGAACAGGTCGAAATACTGAGCGGAGGCGGCGATTTCGCCCAGCGCCGCCTCGGCCGACACGGCTTCGCTGAATTCCGGCGGCGGCGGCTGAGTACGCGCCGCGGCGCGCACGCGCATAAGTTCTGCCAGAGCGTTGAAAAACGCCCGGCCGTGCGGCGAGCGCGCCAGATCGTCGAGCGCGCTTACAAAACCGGGCGCAACGCGATTCTCGGTTTCCATCGCATGATTTCCCCGCGCCCTACCACCTGCAGCACGGTTTCGGTGATCGCATTGAGCGAGGCGTGGCGTGCGAAAAATTCCTCCAGCACCGCTCCCAGCAGGAATGGCGACATGCCTTCAAATGCGACCGGATCGCAGGTCAGACGTATTTCCAGGCCGCGCCCCAGGGCGATGGGTCCGCGCGAGGGCAGGCGCCGCACGATGGGCTGCAGCTCGACCGCCCGCACGCCCTGCAGCTGTTTGCGCATCGGCGATTGTTCGGTCAGTCCGTAAAGCTCGAGCATCTGGCGCAGCGCCAGCGCGCCCTCGGCCGGCGTGGTGTCGGTAAGCGACAGATAATTCAGCGCCAGGTGATTGATGGATTGCCATACCGCGGCACCTTCGAGGCGCGGCGCGAGCGGCCGCGACGGCCCGCGTATGCAGCGCACGGCACTGACCGGAAGGTCGCAATCGAGTTCCGCGCCCTGGGTAATCATGATGGGCAGGTCACGATTGCTGCAGATGGTTTTGACCGCCAGTTGACGTATGCCGACCGGAAACGGCGCGGCGCGGGTATCCACCACGCTCAGATAAACTTCGGTGCCGGTATAGCTGGTACGCGAGTCATGCAGCTTCTGCTTGCCGGTGGGCACGCGCAGTTCGCGCCGCAACGTATAAAACGCCTCGCCCGCGCTGGGGCTGTCGTCCTGACTGGCATACAGCGGCCGGAACGGGCGCTCGAATTCCATGCCCGAACCGTGCCCGGTCACGGCCGTAATCGAATGAATTTCATAGTCGAGCGAATTGGTACGGTCGGCGACGACATGATATTCAGGCAGGCGGTAACTGAGATCGATAGGATCGGCCAGCTTTTCGAACAGATTGACGGCCGGCGTGGCGAACAGGCACAGGCTGTCGGTATCGACGAGGTTTTCCAATTGCGTGTCGGCACGCGTGAGCAATAGCGACAGCTCTATGCTTTTGCCGTCGCAGGACTGTATGGCTTCACGCAGGCCGGCAAGTCGGAAAAACAGGTAACGCGCCGGAAACGCCGCGTATTCCTGCAGCAGGCGATAGCCGCGGAACGAGCGCGCAGACAGCGGCAGCAAGGCGTCATCATCGTAGAAGCCGAGCCGGTGCAGGCTGGCCGCCGGCAACAGCCGCGCGACTTTCTGGCCGCGCCGCATGCCCTGCACCAATATGCCGGCGCAGCCGCCGAAAATATGCTCGTACACCCGCGTTGCGACATGTTCGTCGCCGGAAATGTGGAAATCCAGCCTGTCCAGCGGGAGCTTGTCGAAACTGGCCTCGCCGCGGCAATTCAGGCGGATGCGCAAACTGCCCTTGATGCTCTCAGGCGGCGCGATGTCGCGCGGCAATTCGGGCGGAAAGGCGACGAACTTCGCCGCAGCGATTTCCAGCGGCCAAAGATCGAGCGCATGGGCGGTGCGAAATTCGCACACGGTATTGATATTTCCGCCCAGCCGGGCGCGCAATTTGGTGCCCCGCGCCACGGCGACACCTCCCGCCAGGTCCGGATCGCCATAGTCCGGAACGAAACGCACGATGGCCAGCGACGGTGTCGGCGACAGGAAATTCGGATAGATTATTTCCAGCAGGTGCTGCGTGAAATTCGGGAATTCGGCGTCGAGCTTGAGCTGTACCCGCGCCGCCAAGAAGGCGAACCCTTCCAGCAGCCGCTCCACATAGGGGTCGGTACATTCGACGCCGTCGAGCGTGAGCCGCTGCGCGATTTTCGGAAATTCACGCGCAAATTCCGTGGCGGTCTTTTTTATGTGCCGCAACTCGCGTTCGTAATATTCGTGAAATCGCGGATCCATGTGTATGCCGTGTCTGTCGGCCAGGCAGCGAACTAACGCCGCGGTTTGGTTTCGGTCACCTTGCTCTGCCCGCTTTCCAGATCGAGTTCGGTACGTATCAACAGCGCCAGCGGCGTGGGCTGCGCCCACAGCGTGGCTTCGATCTGGAATGCGATCACGTTGTGATTACCCATGTCGTCCCCCTGCACGACCGACTTGACCACCAGGGAATCGGGAATCAGGCGCGGCTCGTAAGTCAGGATGGC
>JAEUNN010000646.1 GCA_016791085.1 Rhodocyclaceae bacterium
TCGAACGGCGACAGCCAGGGATTGCGATAGTCCAGCCCGACCACGAAGCCGACCGCAACCTTGTTGCCTTCCAGGTGATACAGGAAAGAACCGCCATAGGTGTCGGTCGCAAGCGGCCAGCCCACGGTATGCACGATAAGTCCGGCCTGGTGCTTGGCGGGGTCGATTTCCCAAAGTTCCTTGATGCCTATGCCGTAAGTTTGCGGTCCGGCATCCTTGCGCAGGTTGAAGCGCTCGAACAGGGTTTTGGTGAGCGAGCCGCGACAGCCTTCGGCAAATACGGTCTGCTTGGCGAGCAGCTCCATGCCCGGCTGGTATTGCCCGGTAGGTTGGCCGTCGCGCCCGACGCCCATGTCGCCGGTCGCGACGCCGCGCACGGAACCATCGTCGTAGTACAGCACCTCGGCCGCCGCGAAGCCCGGGTAGACTTCCACGCCCAGGGCTTCCGCCTGCTCGCCCAGCCAGCGGCACACGCGCCCCAGGCTCACGATGTAATTGCCGTGATTGTGCATGGACGGCGGCGTCGGCAGCTTGATTGCACGCGCTTCGGTCAGGAACAGGAATTGGTCTTCGCCGGCCGGGGTGTCCAGCGGTGCGCCCAGCTCTTTCCAGTTGGGCAGCAGTTCATCCAGAGCCCGCGTTTCGAGCACCGCGCCGGACAGGATGTGCGCGCCGACTTCGGCACCTTTTTCGACCACGCAGACCGACAGCTCGGCGCCGCGTTCGGCGGCGAGCTGTTTGAGCCGTATCGCGCAGGCAAGGCCGGAAGGCCCCGCGCCCACGATCACGACATCGAATTCCATCGCTTCGCGCATGATGGTTTCCTTTAGAACTGCGCGTCTTCGAGCGCCAGCACTGAAGCCGCGCCGTTCTGGATGGCGGCCTGCCAGGCCAGGGTACGCGGCAGTTCGTGCTCGATGAAAAAGCTCGCGGTGGCCAGTTTGGCTTTCCAGAAGCTCGCGTCGCCGTCGCCGGCAGCCAGTTTGGCGCTGGCAACCTGCGCGGCGCGCGCCATTTGCCAGGCGCCGACCACGGTACCGGTCAGCCACAGGAAAGGAACGGCCCCGGCCGCGGTGACGGCGGGCTGGCTTTGCGCCAGCACCCAGCTCACGGTGTCGGTAAATACCTTCGCCCCGTCGCCAAGCTGCGCACCCAGACGCGCCAGCGCGGCGTCGCCGCTGCCCGTCAGCTGCTCGGCCGTGGCACGGATGCGGCCGGCCAGCGCATTGGCGGTTTCGCCCTTGTCGCGCGACAGTTTGCGGCCTATCAGATCGTTCGCCTGTATGCCGGTGGTGCCTTCGTAAATGGTGGTGATGCGCGCATCGCGCATGTGCTGGCAGGCGCCGGTTTCTTCTATGAAGCCCACGCCGCCATGCACCTGTATGCCGGTGGACGTGATTTCCAGAGACGACTCGGTGCACCAGCCCTTGACCACCGGCGTGAAAAATTCGGTGAAGCGCTGCGCTTCGCCACGCGTGATTTCGTCCGGGTGCGAGTGCGCGACGTCGATCTGCGCAGCCGTGTAATACGCCGTGGCGCGCATGGCTTCGACGCGCGACTTCATGTTCATGAGCATGCGGCGTACGTCCGGGTGGTGCAGGATGGCCTGCCCGGCAGCGCCGCCTATGGGCTTGCCCTGCACGCGTTCGCGCGCATAGTTGACGGCCTGCTGGTAGGCGCGCTCGGAAATCGCGACGCCTTCCAGGCCCACGTTGAGGCGGGCGTGGTTCATCATCGTGAACATGTATTCGAGCCCGCGGTTGGCCTGGCCGACCAGATAGCCGATCGCGCCTTCCTTTTCGCCGAAAGCCATGACCGCCGTGGGGCTGCCGTGTATGCCCATCTTGTGCTCGATGGAAGCGCACAGCAGGTCGTTGCGGGCACCCAGGCTGCCGTCTTCATTGACCAGGAATTTGGGCACCACGAACAGGGATATGCCCTTCACGCCGGGAGGCGCGTCCGGCAGGCGTGCCAGCACCAGGTGGATAATGTTATCCGCCATGTCGTGCTCGCCCCAGGTGATGAATATTTTGGTGCCCGAGATCAGGAAATGGTCGCCGTTGGGTATCGCCTTGGTGCGCACGGCGGCCAGATCGGAACCGGCCTGCGGCTCGGTCAGGTTCATGGTGCCGGTCCAGGTGCCGGCCACCATGTTGGGCAGGTAGCGCGACTTGATTTCGTCGGACCCGTGGTGCGCGATGGCCTCGACGGCACCCATGGTAAGCATGGGACACAGCGCGAAGGCCATGTTGGCGGCTTTCCACATTTCCTGCACCGGTATGGACACCAGCGTGGGCAGTCCCTGTCCGCCCAGATCGGTACCCGCCGGCATGGCATTCCAGCCGTTCTCGGAAAATCGCGTATAGGCGTCCTTGAAGCCGTCGGCCGCGGTCACCACGGTGTCGGCCCAGCGTGCCCCCTGGCGGTCTCCCTGTGCATTGATGGGGGCGAGTACGTCGGATGCGAATTTGCCGGCTTCGTCGAGTATGGCTTCGACCAAATCTTCGCTGGTTTCTTCGAAACCCGGCAGCGCGCTCACCTCGGCCAGTCCGGCCAGTTCTTTCATCGCGAACAGCATATCGCGCACGGGGGCAACATAGGTCGTCATGGGACGCTATCCTCAAATATCTGTAAGTTGCATTAACGAGGTGGAGGCGGGGCCGGGCAGCCTCGGCCTGGCGGCCGGGCAGTCTCCCCTTGCTGCAATGCCCGGCCCGCGCGGCAGCCAGGCGGCTGCCGCTTGCGCCGATCTACTCGATGGCCGCCGACGATTTCACTTGCTGGCGGAGCACGAATTTCTGAATCTTGCCCGTGGAGGTTTTGGGCAAGGCACCAAATATGATTTTCTTCGGCACCTTGTAGCGCGCGAGGTGCGCGCGGCAGTGCTCGATAACTTCCTGTTCGGTCGGGTTGGCGCCGTCCTTGAGTTCGACGAAGGCGCACGGCACTTCACCCCACTTGGGATCGGGCATCGCCACCACCGCCGCGGCGATGACGGCCGGATGGCGATACAGGGATTCCTCGACTTCCAGCGAAGAAATGTTTTCGCCGCCGGAAATGATCACGTCCTTGGAGCGGTCCTTGATCTTGACGTAGCCGTCGGAATGCACCACGGCCAGGTCGCCGGTGTGGAACCAGCCGCCCTGGAAGCTTTCCATGGTGGCCTTGGGATTCTTCAGGTAGCCCTTCATGACCAGGTTGCCGCGGAACATGATTTCGCCCATGGTTTCGCCATCCCAGGGCACCGGCTGCATGGTTTGCGGATCGAGCACCGTGATGCCTTCCTGCATGTGGTAGCGCACGCCCTGGCGGCCGTTGCGTTCGGCGCGCAGTTCTATGGGCAGGCGGTCCCACTCGGGATGTTTGGCGCACACCGAGGCCGGGCCGTAAGTTTCGGTCAGTCCGTACACGTGGGTAAGATTGAAACCCAGGCGTTCCATGCCTTCGATAATGGCGGCCGGCGGCGCCGCGCCAGCGATCAGCGCGCTCACCTTGTGGTTGATGCCGGCACGCACTTCTTCGGGTGCGTTGATGAGCATGCCGTGCACGATGGGCGCACCGCAGAAGTGCGTGACACCGTGTTCGCGTATCAGTGAAAAGATCAGCGCCGGGTCAACCTTGCGCAGGCACACATTGACGCCGGTATTGGCGGCCATGGTCCAGGGGAAGCACCAGCCGTTGCAGTGGAACATCGGCAAGGTCCACAGATACACGGCGTGTTGCGGCATGCCCCAGGAAACGATATTGCTGACCGCGTTCAGATATGCACCACGATGGTGATAAACCACGCCCTTGGGGTCGCCGGTGGTGCCCGAAGTGTAATTAAGCGCGATGGCGTTCCATTCGTCGCTGGGGTTTTGCCAGGCGAATTCGGGATCGCCGTCGGCGATGAATTTTTCGTATTCGATTTCGCCCAGCAGCTTTCCGGGCGGCGCCAGCGGGTCATCCACGTCGATCACGAGCGGGCGCTCGCCTTTGATGAGCGTCAGCGCCTTTTCGATGATGGCGGAAAATTCGCGGTCGGTAATGAGCACTTTCGCCGCGCCGTGGTCGAGCATGAAGGCGATGGCTTCGGCGTCCAGGCGCGTATTGAGCGTATTGAGCACGGCGCCGGTCATGGGCACGCCGAAATGCGTCTCGAACATTTCCGGCGAGTTGGCCAGCATGACCGCCACGGTGTGGCCCTCGCCCACGCCACGCTGAGTTAGTGCGCTGGCGAGTCGGCGGCAGCGCGTGTAAGTTTCCTGCCAGGTGTATTGCTTGTCGCCATGAATGACGGCGACGCGCTTGGGATAAACGAAAGCCGAGCGCTCGATGAAAGTAAGGGGAGTAAGCTGGGTGAAATTGGCCGGGTTCTTATCCAGCCCGACCTGATACGGATTCGTGTTATCCACAATTTCCTCCATTCGTCAGTACAGTTGGTTTCGGGGCGACACGGTGGCTGTCGTCTGACAGCAATAAGAATGGCAAAACAAATTGCCACAATTTTGCGTAGATTGTAACGAATGTTTGCGTGTGCCTCGGGCGCAACAGCCTGGCCTAGAATGCCCCCCGGTCAAAGGGAGATCGCCATGCAAGAGCCGTCGCCGCTGGACGAACACCATCGCCTGGAAATGTTGCAGGCCGGCCTGGACCTGTTGAATCAGGGCATCACGGTTTTCGATGCCGACCTGCGCATGGTGGCGTGGAACCTCACTTTCCTGCGCCTGCTCGACTTCCCGTCGAATCTGGCGCATATAGGTGCGCCGTTCGACGCATTCATCCGCTACAACGCCGAACGCGGCGAGTACGGCGCGGGCGATCCGGCCGAGCAGGTGGAAGAGCGCGTGTCTGCGGCGCGCGGCTTCCAGCCCCACTATACCGAGCGCACCCGCCCCGACGGCCGCATCCTGGCCGTGCGCGGCGAGCCGCTGCCGCACAAGGGCTTCGTGACGTTATACACCGATGTCACGTCGCAGCGGCGGTACGAACAGCTGATACGCCGCCAGAACGCCGACCTCGAAGAGCGGGTACGCGACCGCACCGCGGCGCTGCAATCGGCCAACAACCGGCTTACCGAGGCCAATGCCGCCAACGTGCAGATCGCCGCCGCCCTGAAGCGCAGCGAAGAGCGCATGCGGCTCATTTCGGACAATGTGCCGGCCATGATCGGGTATTTCGACCGGCATGAAATTTTCCGCTATGGCAACCGCGGCTACGAACGCTGGTTCGCGCACGACCAGATTGCCGGCAAAACCATAGAAGAAGTGGTGGGCACGCAGGTATATACACTGGTGCACCAGCACGTGCGCACGGCCCTGTCGGGCCGCCAGGTGAGCTACGAATATCACGTCGAGCGCGACAACGGCGATATCGCCTATGCGCGCAGCACGCTGGTGCCGGAATTTTCCGCCGATGGCGAGGTGCGCGGCTGTTTCGTGCTGTCCATAGACATCACCGAACAGCGGCGTACCCAGGCGGCCCTGGCGCAGGCGCAGAAAATGGAAGCCATCGGCCAGTTGAGCGGCGGCATTGCGCACGACTTCAACAACATACTGACCGTGGTGATCGGCAATCTGTCGGTGCTGGAGAGCCGCAGCGGCGCGGAGGCGCAGGAATTTCTGGCGCCGGCGCTGGCGGCGGCGCGGCGCGGCGTGGAACTGATACGCCGGCTGCTCACCTTTTCGCGCCAGCAACCGCTGTTGCCGCGGCCGGTCGACGTGGGCGCGCTGATCCAGGAACTGGTGCGCCTGTTGCGGCGCTCGCTGCCGGAAAATATCGACATCGAGGCCGCCGCCGATCATGCCCCGCTGTATGCCATGACCGACCCGAACCAGCTGGAAAGCGCGCTGCTCAACCTGGCGCTCAATGCGCGCGATGCCATGCCCGGCGGCGGCCGTCTGCGCATCGAAGCCGTGGCGGCACCGCTGGGCGAAAGCGAAGCGGCAGCCAGCGACGTGGCGCCCGGCGATTATTTGCGCATCAGCGTGCGCGACACCGGCACCGGCATGGACGAAGCGACGCTGGCGCGCGTATTCGAGCCGTTTTTCACGACCAAACCTTTCGGCAGCGGCAGCGGCCTGGGCATGGCCATGGTGTATGGCTTCGTCAAACAGTCGGGCGGCGCGATCCGCCTCGAAAGCCGTCCCGGCGCCGGCACC
>JAEUNN010000647.1 GCA_016791085.1 Rhodocyclaceae bacterium
CACCGGGGTATCGCCGGCACTCGCACTTACGCTCACGAAATGGCGTGCGTATTCCCGGATCAGATAGCTGCCGGGTATCCAGGCCGGCAGCGCCAACCGCTGCCCGGCCGGGTCGGGCCGCGCCACGTGCAGCAGCACTTCGAACAGGTGAGCGGCCGGATCGACCGGCGTGATGGTGTACCGCAATGCCTGGGAAATCGCCATGCCGGAGCGCTCGTGTGTAGGGGTCGCAAGATTTTACGCCGCGGCGGCCGGCACTCCGCATGCACCGCAGGGGCAGATTTTCTGGTGTAAAGTGAAAAAGTTATTCAACGCCGACAGGGAGTACGTGATGAGTGTCTGGGGACCGCTGGCAGCACGTTACGAAACCGCCAAATCGCAACGCAAAATGCTGGCACTTGACGGCGGCGGCATACGCGGCGTTCTGACGCTGGAAATTCTGGCCGAAATAGAGCGCAAGCTCGCGGCTCATCTGGGCGCGGGCGACAGTTTCCGCCTTTGCGATTATTTCGACTATATCGGCGGCACCAGCACCGGCGCCATCATAGCCGCGAGCCTCGCGCGCGGCATGAGTTCGGCCGAAGTGCTGCAGATTTACCGCGATCACGGGCGCGACCTGTTCGACAAGGCGGCCTTGCTGAACCGCCTCAAATTCATGTACAAGTCCGAGCCCATCGCGGCCATGCTGCAGAAAAAGTTCGGTGCCGACACCACGCTGGAGCCGCAGTATCTGAAAACCTTGCTGCTGGTCGTTACTCAGAACGTCAGCACCGATTCGCCCTGGCCGATATCGTCCAATCCGCTCGCCAAATACAATGACATCACGCGCTCCGACTGCAACCTGAAAATTCCGCTGTGGCAACTGGTGCGCGCAAGCACGGCCGCGCCGATCTATTTCCCGCCCGAAGTGCTGCAATGGGATGCCACCAACCCGGCCAAATCTTTCGTCTTTACCGACGGCGGCACGACGCCCTACAACTGCCCGGCGTTCCTGATGTACCGCATGGCCACCCATGCGCCATACAAACTCAACTGGGCCTGCGGCGAAGATAAACTGCTGGTCGTATCGGTGGGTACGGGCGCCGCCGCAAATGCCGGACCGCAGGCAACCGACGCGCACCGCAACCTGTTTTCCAATCTCGCCAATCTGCCCGGCGGCCTCATGGATGCCATGCAGGTCGAACAGGACACGAACTGCCGTAGCGTGGGCCGGTGCAGCTATGGCGCGCCGCTGGACCGCGAAATCGGCGATCTGATTCCGCGCGATGCGGCCGGCGAGAAAATCCCGCTGTCACAAAATCTGGGGCGTCAGTTCCTTTATGCGCGCTATAACGCCGAATTGTCGCGCGCCGGACTGGACGCGCTGGGCCTGCCCGACATCAAGCCCGAAAATGTGCAGAAGCTAGATTCGGTCGATAGCATCGACGACCTGTCGCGCGTCGGCAAAGAGGTCGCGCGGGACGTGTCGCTGGCGCATTTCGGCAGTTTCGTCTGAGCGCGCGGCGTCGTCATGCGCGCCTTTATCGTGCGGCCTTTCGGCGTCAAGAACGGCGTCGATTTCGACCGCGTCGAGCGCGAACTGATCATGCCGGCGCTGCTCAAGGCCGGCTGCACGGGCGGCACCACGGCCGAAATCGTGGAAGCCGGAAATATCCGCGCGGACATGTTC
>JAEUNN010000674.1 GCA_016791085.1 Rhodocyclaceae bacterium
CTGCGGAACGCATCGGTGCGGATATTGACCGCCTTGGTCACGTCGCGGCCGCTGTGGATTTCGTCGTCCATGGCCACCAGCACACCGCGGCCTGCGGCGTCCTTGCTGGCCGCCACGGCCACGGCGTTATACAGATTGAGCATGCCGTCGGCGGACATGGCGGTGCCGGGGCGCATGGATCCCACGACCACCACGGGCTTGTCGGTCTTGAGCACCAGATTCAGGAAAAACGCCGTTTCTTCCAGCGTGTCCGTGCCGTGCGTGATCACGATCCCGCTCACGTCCGCCTGGCGCGCCAGCGCCGCGACGCGCCTGCCCAGTACCAGCAGGTTGTCGTTGGTGAAACTTTCCGAGGCGATCTGGAACACCTGTTCGCCGCGCACGTCGGCCAAATTGGCAAGTTCGGGCACGCCTGCGATCAGTTTGTCCACCGGCACCTTGGCGGCCTTGTAGGTCGCACTGTTGGCCACGCTTTCACCGGCTCCGGCGATGGTGCCGCCGGTTGCCAGTATGACCACCTGCGGCTTGTTTTGCGCCAGCGCGCCGGACGACCACAGCAGGGCGGCGATTACGGGTGCGACGACTGCGACGTTCATGACTGGTTCCTTTGCTTGCAAACGTTACGGACGGGATGCCGCCAACGGCGGAGCACGACGGGCGGCCGTGCAAAATGCGCGGCGCAGCCATGGTTGATTTGGGCACGCGCTGCCGCCACGCCACGCTGCGCGGCGCATTGCGGAAAAAGCGCGAGGGCCCGATCTATTTGTAGCAATACCCGGCCCGGCGCGTGCGCCGGTCGCGAAGGGGAGCGAGTGTGGGACCGGTGTTACGACGCCTGGCGGGCGCTCCGACGCACAGGCGGGCCGCAGGCGCGCCTGCCCGGCCGCGACGATTCAGGGCGTGGGCGGAGGCGCGTAGGCGCGCATGAACGCATCGACCGCGCGCGTGACTACGCCGGCTATCTGTTCGTCCGTCAGTTCCGGCCGGGCATTGAACAGGCCGGGCTCTTCGACCTCGGATTCCACCAGCGCACGGAAATGGCAGGCGGCCACCCAGGGGTCGGCCGGGCGCAACTGGCCGGCCTGCATGACC
>JAEUNN010000691.1 GCA_016791085.1 Rhodocyclaceae bacterium
GCGGCCGAGTCGCTCGCGCGCGCGCTGGAAGACCATCACGTGGTGCTCATCGCGCCGTTCGGGGTGTCGCCTTCGGGCGAGGTGTTCAATCTGAGCATGGAAGAGGTGGCGGAACGCGTCGCCGTGGCGCTGGCGGCGGTCAAGCTCGTCTACCTGTGCGACGCCCCCGGCGTACTGGACGAAGCCGGGCAACTGGTGAGCGCCATGACGGCCGACGAGGCGCAACGCTGGCTGGGCGAAGGGCGCGGCATCACCGAAGACCTGGGGCTGTACCTGCCCTATGCCATACGTGCCGTACAGAACGGCGTACGGCGCAGCCATCTGATAGACCGCGACCTGGACGGCGCGCTGCTGATCGAAGTTTTCACGCCGTCCGGCATCGGCACGGTCATTACCGAACAGGCGCTGGCCCGCGTACGCGATGCCGGGCCCGAAGACGTGGGGTCCATCGTACGGCTCATCGCCCCGCTGGAAGCCGACGGCACCCTGGTGCCGCGCGGGCGCGAGCGCCTGGAAATGGAAATCGAGCGCTTTTCGGTGATCGAGCACGACGGCGTGGTGGTCGGCTGCGCGGCGCTTTATCCGTACATAGACGAAGCGGTGGCCGAACTGGCCTGTGTGGCGGTCATGCCACTGTATCGCCAGCGCGGATTCGGGGAAATCATACTTGCGCACATGGAACAGCGCGCGCGCGTGGCCGGCCTCAAAAAGCTGTTGGTGCTCACCACGCGCACCGCGCACTGGTTCGTCGAACGCGGCTTCCGCGAAGTCGCCGTAGATGCGCTTCCGGCCAGCAAACGCGCGCTCTACAACATGCAGCGCCGCAGCAAGGTGTTCGTCAAGGAAATCTGAGCGGCGTGGCACGCGACGTGGCGCCGGTCATGGCGCCAGCATAGCCAACTATGCGATTATTGCGCGCTTGCAAGTGGATGCAGGGACGGCGCGGGGTTTTTCCAAGCCGCGGTGCAATAGTGCGGCGCGGCAGGCGCCGCAATGACGGCTCAATTTACCGAAAGGGCAATGCATGGGTATACCCGGGCACTGGTTTCGCGGCGGCGCACTGCGCCTGCGTCTGGCGATACTGGTGGTCGGTATTTGCGCTGCATTGCTTGTTATCGTGTCCATCAACGAGCGCGCCGGGCTCGACCAGGCGAACCGTAGCACCGACGCGCTGCGCGCCCTGCAACTGAGCCGTACTTTGGCGCAGTCGGTCGCGCGCGAGGCGCCGCGCGATCCGGCCGGCCTGGCGCAAACGCTGGACGAACTGGCGCGCGGCGCGGGCTTTGCGAGCGCCCGGCTGGAAGCCGGCAACGCTGGTGCCGACAGCGAGCGCCGGCCACCGCCCGACACCTGCAGCTTCGACGAATCCCACGCCCACCACCTATGCACGCTGGATATTCCGGGTGTCGGAAAGCTTTACACCCGCCTGGCAGCCGTCCATGGCGACGCCGCGCGGGTATTGTTGCTGAACCGCAATCTTGCCGCCGGCGCTGTGCTGTTGCTGGCATTCGCGCTGCTGCTGGGGGCTTTGGGCGCCTGGCTGCAGCGCGAACTGGGTGACTTGGAACGTTGCGTCGGCGCCATACGCCGCGGCGAAAGCGCCGATTCCAACCTGGTGTATCGCAACGACGAGGTCGGCGGACTGGCGCGTGCCATCAACCTGATGGCGCAAACGCTGGACGAGCGCGTGGCGGCCTTGAGCAAGAGCGAGCGCCGCTTCCACGCCATCGCCGACTACACCTACGGCATCGAAGCCTGGTTTTCCCAGCGCGGCCGGCTGATCTGGATCAATCGCTCGATAGAGCGCGTGACCGGCTATTCGCCGCTGGAATGCATACTGGCCGACGATCTGATGGCGCTATTCGTGCTCGAACGCGACCGCAAACGCGTGCTCGATGCGGCGATGGCGGCGGGGCAGGGCAAAACCGGCGAAAATTTCGAATTGCGCCTGCAGCGGCGCGACGGTTCCAGCGTGTGGATGGCCTTCAATTGGCAGCCGATTTTCGACGAAACCGGCGAAAACCTCGGCTTGCGCCTTTCCGCGCACGAAATCCAGAGTCGCAAGGAAGCCGAACTCAAAATGGCCGACAGCATGGCCGCATTGCGGCGCGAAAAAGGCCTGAAGGACTTCTACCTCACCAGCAGCGAAGAAGAGCGCCGGCGTCTCGAAGCGCTGCTCGACGTGATGCGCATAGGCGTGCTGTTCGTCGATCAGGAGCGCCGCGTGCAGTACTCGAACCGGGCGTTCCATCGCATCTGGCAGATCGGCCACGGCGAAAACCTGTCCGGCATCGATGACGCCAGCCTGCTCGACCGCACGCAGGCGTTGCGCGGCGATGACCTCGCCTACCGTGCCCATATTGCCGCCGTGATGACCACCTCCGGTCATAGCGAGCCTTACGAATTCACCTTGAGCGACGGGCGCATCGTGACCGACATGTCGGCCGTGGTGTTGAGCGCGGCCGGCGATCACGCCATCGGCAGGGTGTGGATATTCGAAGACGTCACGGAAGAGCGCCGCATCGCCCAGCGGCTGGTCGAACTGGCCGAGCGCGACGCGCTGACCGGGCTGCTGAACCGGCGCCGTTTCGAAGAGGAACTGCACCAGCGCCACGGCGAGGCGGAGCGGCGTGGCGGCGCGCTGGGGCTCATGGAAATCGACCTCGATGGCTTCAAGCCCATCAATGACGAATTCGGCCACCAGGCAGGCGACCAGGTGCTGATCGAATTCGCCGCGGCGATCGCACGCGTGGTGCGCAAGAGCGAAATGTTTTTCCGCATCGGCGGCGACGAATTCGCCATCCTGGCGCCGGATTGCGGCGCCGAAGCCATGCAGGCCCTGGCGCAGCGCGTGCTGGCCCGCATAGACGCGCTGGAATTCACTTTCCAGGGCCGCAGCGTGCGCATATCGGCGAGCCTGGGCATCGCCATTTACCCGCAGCATGCGGCGGACGCCGAACAACTCGCGCAGCACGCCGATGCCGCCATGTACGCCGCCAAACAGGGCGGAAAGCACCGCTGGAGCGTGTGGCAGGTGCCGGCCGCCAACGACCACGTGATTTGACCGGCGGCCCGGCCGCGACAGCCGGCCCACCCGCCGCAGTGGCCGCATCCGCCCGCGGCGGGCCCCGAAGCGATAAAATCCCGCAATCCAAACCGGCAACGGAGATTAGAAGATGGCCCGTATGGTCAATTGCATCAAACTCGGCCGCGAGGCTGAAGGACTGGATTTCCCCCCCGTGCCCGGCGTGTTGGGCAAGCGCATATTCGAAAGCGTGTCGAAAGAGGCATGGCAACAGTGGCTGCGCCACCAGACCATGCTCATCAATGAAAACCGCCTCTCGCTGATGGACCCGCGCGCGCGCAAGTACCTGAGCGAACAGATGGAAAAGCACTTTTTCGGCGAAGGCGCCGACGGCGTGGCCGGCTACGTTCCGCCGCAGAGCTGAACGCGCGTAGGTCCGGCAAGGGGCCTATCCTCGCCGCCGGCCGGGCGTCCTCGACCGGCACGCGTGGCTGAACGCCAGGCTGGGCGCTCTGGCCGCGCAAAGCGTGCCCACATCGACTCTTTTCCCGTCCGCGCCGCACAAACGGCGCGGCGCAGTCTCGTTTCATCCTTTGCGGCATCGCGGCTATCGCCGCCGGCTCGCCGTAGCGGCCGCCGGGCTTTGCCTCCCATGCACTGCGATTCGCAACTTCACCGGCAGAGGCGGGCAGGCGGAACACCCCGCTGAGCCGCCCGGCCGGCGCGACGCCCGCCGTGCTTATCCCGCCAACAAGTACATTATTGACACTAACGGTGCCCCGTCAGGTTTGGCGCGATATTTCCTTAGTAGATGTATGGCCGTGAAAACAAAATGATCTTCGGCAAACATATGCGGATTTTCGGCGGCGATTTCAACAAATCCCGGCATTCGTTGTAACTGTCACGGTCCTGGCGCATTCTTGCCGCTATCATGGACAGATATACAAGGATGCACGACCATGGCATTGTTTTCGTTGAAACCGGACTGTCCGATCTGCGGCGCATCCGACGTGCGCAGATCGCACCGCAAGAATGGCGAGGAAAAAAACGGGCTGGCGCTCAGGGTGCCATATCGCTGCCGCAGTTGCCGTAACCGCTTCGTCGCACTGAATCGTTCGCGGCTGGCCGGTCTGGCGACATTTGCCGGATTTGTGCTGCTGGCCGCCGGCGCCATCCGTTACCTTGAACAGCACCTGATCGACCTGGAGTTGTGGGGCTCGCGCTTGCGCAGCCTGTTCGGTATGTACTGAGGGGCACCGCTCGCCACGCCGGCGGACGCCTACCCTGCCGCCCCCGGCAGAGCCATTGCGCGGACCGGCATGCACGTGCGCTTTCTGCGCGCTCTGCGTCACCCGGTCGGCCCAGGCAAAAATCCCCAAAAACGGCCCCGCGCATTACCCCCGGCCGGCAAACTCCGCAGCGCGTGCCGGGTTTTTGCGCGCGCTCAGCGCATTGCTTCGCGCTCGACTTCTTCCAGGCTCACGTGCCGCACGTCGCGGCCTTTCACCATATAGACCACGTATTCGGCCATGTTCTTGGCATGGTCGCCGATGCGCTCTATCGACTTGGCGATGAACAGTATGTCCAGCCCGCGCGAAATGGTGCGCGGGTCTTCCATCATGAAGGTGATGAGCTGGCGCATCACCGACTTGAATTCGGCATCCACGTCGCGGTCCTGCCGCACCACGTCGGCGGCGGCCACGGTGTCGAGGCGCGCGAACGCATCCAGTGCCTTGCGCAGCATGTCTATCGCGAGCTGCGCGGCGTGGGTCAGTTCGACGTTGGGCACGAATGCGCGCTGGGCCTCGTAGATTTTTTTCGCCATTTTGGCGATCTTTTTGGCCTCGTCGCCGATGCGTTCGAGATCGGTGATGGTTTTGACCACCGTCATGATCATGCGCAAATCGCCCGCCGCGGGCTGGCGCCTCGCGATCACGTGGCTGCAGGCTTCATCCAGCGCCACTTCGTGCGAATTCACGCGCGTATCGTTGTTGATCACCTGATCGATGAGCAGGTGGTCGCCATGGGCCAATCCGTCCATGGCACAGGTGATCTGCTGTTCGACCAGGCCTCCCATCTGCAGCACGCGCGTGCGTATGGCTTCCAGATCGGCGTCGTACTGCTTGGAAAGATGCTCGTTCATCGCGGTTTTCCGGGGTGGGACAACATGGGGCTCAGTCTCAGCATAGCGCTTGCATGTGTCAATCAGATTGCGGTCAGGGGCGGCCCGTGAGGGTGCGTATTCCGTCCGGCGTTGCGATCAGCGCCACATCGGCGCCGCGCTGCGCGAACAGGCCGTTCGTGACCACGCCGGGCACCGAATTGAAGCGCATTTCCAGCATGACCGGGTCGGTGATCGACAGCCCGGCCACGTCGATCACGATATTGCCGTTGTCGGTCACGAAATTCGGCCGTACCTGCGGGGTGCCGCCCAGGCTGCGGGCGGCATGCTCGACCAGCGCGCGCGCCATGGGTATCACTTCCAGAGGCAAGGGGAAGCGCCCCAGTCTATCGACCAGCTTGGACGCGTCAGCTATGCAAACGAAACGCCGTGACGCGGCCGCGACGATCTTTTCGCGCGTGAGCGCGCCGCCGCCGCCTTTGACGAGATTGAGGCCGGGGTCGATCTCGTCCGCGCCATCGACATAGACCGGAATATCCCATCCGGCGTCCATGACTTCATTCAATTCCAGCACGCGCACGCCGTGCCGCGCCAGACGCTCGGCGCTGGCGGCCGAACTTGCCACCGCCCCGCGGTAACGCTCTTTCTGCGCCGCCACGAGGTCGATGAAACAGTTGGCCGTGGATCCTGTGCCTACGCCTATGACCGTGTCCGGTTGCAGGTAGGTGAGGGCCGCAGCGGCCGCGGCTTCCTTGAGTTGTCGAGCATCCATGGGCGCTTGCCGTAACGGGAAGTCGGAAATTGTAGCGCGGCGGGCGATTTGGACTGTTACGCCGCCTCGCCAGTGCGCCGGCATGGTCGGAGCAACGCCTGCCCCGGGCGCGCAGTTGACGAATGCAGGAGCGGCGATCCACCCAAGCGAGCGGTCGCGGATTGCCGCCCGTGCCTGGCGTGCGCAGCGGGCAGGAGCGTTGTCTCGCGCGTTTTGGCAAAAGCCTTTGAAATTCGCAAAGAAGTGTGCGGAAAATTACAAAAGTTGCGGTAAATCAGTTGTGTGCAGGCATTAACCGTAGAGTCGGAAGTGGCTGTGGCGGGCTTCTTGCGCTCTCCGCTGTTTTTGTCGCCATGCAAATGGGATTGGTAACGTATTGCGCAGAAAGTTGCAGATTACTGAATTTGCTGTGGAAAAATTCATAGGGAAAATATCGCTTGATGGCGTAGCAGGGATTTCCGCGAGTACATTGACATGCGTGGGATGCTGCAAAGGTAATCGGGGCCTGAATGGCTCGCCGTGGCACCTGCCGCAAGCCCGTTTCAATGTGCTCGTGAAAATTCGGGCTATGTATGTAACTACAGGAAAAATAACAGTAAATTCTGGTTTTTCGGATGCTGGGGCGGGTCTCGCCAGGAGCACGGTCCGGGCTCTCCTGGGGTATCTGCGTGCGTGAAATAGTTGTTCGGCATGGCCGGATTTTCCTGTGTTTTCAGGACGGTTCCGTAAAAAAGTGTCAATACATACAATTGCCATGAAGGATAGCTGTCGGAAAATTTTAAAGAATCATCGGAGCCAATCTCTACGGAATATCAAAACACCAATAAAACAAACAGTTAAGCAGATGGCACAAGAGTTGCTACAGATCAGGTATATAACTTTCGCCGTAATAGCAAATTCAGGGTGTCCGGATGCAAAAAGTAACAAACATTCTAAGTGGGTTGGTGGCGGCAGGGATGATCGCCATGAGCCTGCCGGCACA
>JAEUNN010000844.1 GCA_016791085.1 Rhodocyclaceae bacterium
AAGGTGGTCGCCCTGACGCTGCGCGTAGGCCTGCACCTGAAAACGCGGCTCGCGCAAATCGAGGCGTAATTGTTGCGATGCGGCGCCGCCTTCGAGCTTCAGGCTGCCGGCAAGTCTGGTCGGCAGCAGGCGCCGGTCCCACGCCGCCGCATCCACGCCGGCCAGTTCGAGTTCTGCATTGATGCGGCCGGCAACGAGTTCCACGCTGCCCACCGCGCTGCCGCCCGGCGCGAATGCAATCCGCGCTTCACTTAGGCGCGCCAAACCGGCGCCCAGGATCAAATTTCCGCGCAACTCGGCGAGCGGAACCAGCCCGGCATCCAGGCGGCCCGGTTCCGCGTTGCGCAATTCGAACCGCCCGCCTATCTGGTCGGCCTGGCTCTGCGGCGCGAGTTGCAGTTGTGCCGTAATGCTGGCGTGCGGCAGTTGCGCGGCCAGCGCGGCCGGGTCGAAACGATCCAGTTGCAGCCGCGCCGCACGTAGCGGCATGGACGCGAAAGCTTCCAGCGCCGCCTCTGCCCGGCCCGACAAACCCATACCGCGCGCTTTGACCACGACCTCCAGGCGCCCGGCAAGGTGCCCGCCGACAGTGGCGTCGGCACGCCACTCGCGCCCGTCGAATTCGCCGTGGGCCTGCATTTCCGCCACGGTCGCAAACGGGCTGGCCTGTTCCACGCCGGCCTCCACACGCACCGGACCGAAAGGCGCCAGCGCCATGAGCGTGGCCTGCCAGCGCCCCGGCGTGGACCGCAAACTGCCGCGTACATCTTTCAGATCGGCCTGTGGCTGTGCGTCGATCTGCAGCTGCGCGCACTCGATAGTCTCGATTTCGATATCGAGCGGCGGCGCCAGGCTTTGCGGCGGCTGCGGCGGCGATGTGGTAGCGGCCGCCTGGATGAGCAGGCGCGCGGCGGATATTTTCTGCAGCTGCAGGCGGCCCTGCGTCAGCGCCCGCGGCGACCACGTGATCTGCAGCTTTTCCAGCGTGTAGCGGTCCTGGTCCACACGCAGCGTGATGCGCGCGAATTGCGGCGCGTCGAGCAGGCTGCCGCCGCTCACTTCGGCTTCGAGCGCGCCGCCGCTCAGTGCCGCCGTCACCACAGCGATCATGCGCAAGCCCGGCGTGGTCGCAAGCAGCAAGCTCAGAGTCAGCGCCGCCGCCGCGGTGCCCAGCGCCAGCACGGCGGGCCAGCGCCGGCGCGACCGCGCCGCCGTGTCGGGTGCCGGCTGGTCGTGCATGGCGCTTAAAACGCGATGGCGACCGCGACGTGCGGCCGCACGGTACGATCATGCACCGAATACGCCAGATCGAACGCCAGCGGGCCGGCCGGGCTTTTCCAGCGTACGCCGAGGCCGTAGCCGGTACGCGCGGAGAAGTCCTTGCGCGTATCGAAAGCGTTGCCGCTATCCACGAATGCCGCCACACCCCAGGCGCCCTGCAGCCAATGTACGTATTCGATGCTGGCGGTGGCGAGCAGGCGCCCGCCCACCACCGCCCCGGCCTCGCGCGTGCCCAGGCTCTGATAGGCGTAGCCGCGTATCGAGCCGGTGCCGCCGGCGCGGAACAGAAATTCTTCGGGGATGCCGTCGCGGCTCGCGGCGCGCGTCATGCCGCCTTCCAGCCGCAGCAACAAGGTGTCGCGCGCGCCGACCGGCTGGTAGCGCTGGTAGCGCAGATACGTGCGCACGAAATTCTGATCCGAGGCGAGGAATTTCAAACCGCCCCCCAATTGCAGATTGATCACATGCCCGTCGTGAGGATCGAGCAGATCATCGACGGCGCGCCAGGTCCATGCAGCATTGCCGGCCAGTGCATCACGCCGCGTATAGCTGCCGCCCTCGACATCGTGCAATTCGCGCTGCAAGCTCAGGCTGTAAGTGGTTTCCAGCGCACCCACGGTACGTGTGCGCAATGCGCCCACCTTGACGCGCCGCGTGGCGAGCCCATTGTTGTCGGTGCGCTCCGCCAGGGCGCCATACCCATCCGTAAAACCGCCCGCCGACGGCGGCAGGAATACGTCCGCGAACGCCAGCTGGCGCCTGGCTTCAATGCGCAGCGTGCTTTGCAGGTTCCAGGCATGGCCGAACAGGTTGGGCTGGCGATAGCTGATCTCTCCGCGCGCACCGTTGTTGCTCGAATAGCCGGCGCCGAAAGACACGCGCCGCGCGGTCGATTCAACCACTTTCACGCGCACCGTGGCGGCCCCGGCCTGCGCCGTGTCGGTATCGATATCCACCAGTGCGGCCGAAAAATACGGGGTGTTCTGCAGCGCCTGCTGCAA
>JAEUNN010000867.1 GCA_016791085.1 Rhodocyclaceae bacterium
TGAACGTGTCGATACGCACGGTGGAAGTGCACCGCTCGCGCGTATTCGAAAAAATGGGTGCGCGCTCGGCGGTCGACCTGGCGCGCATCATGAAGGACTACAAGGGCCGCGCCTGAACCGGCTGCGGCCGCGCCATCGCACTCGGCCTTACTTGGGCTGCGGCACGATGCGCAAATAGGGCTTGGGCGCTTTCCAGCCGTCCGGGAATTTTTTGCGCGCGTCTTCGTCCGACACCGCCGGCACGATGATCACGTCCTCGCCGGATTTCCAGTTCACGGGCGTCGCCACCTTGTGCTTGGCCGTGAGCTGGCAGGAATCGAGCACGCGCAGCACTTCGTCGAAATTGCGTCCGGTGCTCATCGGATAGGTAATCATGAGCTTGATTTTCTTGTCCGGTCCGATCACGAACACCGAACGCACCGTGGCGTTGTCGGCAGCCGTGCGGCCGGCCGAAGTGCCCGGCGTTTCCGGGTGCAGCATGTCGTACAGCTTGGCGACGGCCAGATCGGTATCGCCGATGATCGGATAGTTGGGCGCCGCGCCCTGCGTTTCTTCTATGTCCTTGGCCCAGCGCTCATGCTGATCCACGGGGTCGACGGAGAGGCCGATCACCTTGGTGTTGCGCTTTTCGAATTCGGGCTTGAGCCGGGCCATATAGCCCAGTTCGGTGGTGCATACCGGGGTGAAATCTTTCGGATGGGAAAACAGTATGGCCCAGCCATCCCCTATCCACTCGTGAAACCGGATCGTGCCCTGCGTAGTCTGGGCGGTGAAATCGGGCGCTTCCTCGTTGATGTGCAATCCCATTGCATTTCCTTTCACGTCAGGTTGCTCGCCGCGCAATGCGGCGTTGGCGCTTTGTGTGGACCCCGTGGCGCACGCATGCGCGCGCCCTCTGCGCCGGGTGCCGGCCCTTGCCGCGCAAAGTGCGGCGCACTGGTTTGGGGTTGGCGCGCGCGGCGTAGCGGTATGCAAGGGGACGGCGTGGCGACCTGCATTCCGTGTGGAGGCGGGCCACGCGACCGGCGAATTTGCATTTTAGCAACCCGGCGGAATGCCTGCGCCGCCGGTGCAACCGGCGCACCGTTTCGGCGCCAGTGCGGGTCGACTGCGGTAATCCACAATTACGCGCGCCGTTACATTTGCGCACAATTCGCACGCTGACCGGGGTCCGGCGCGCTTTGCGCCAAGTCCGGACCGTAACGCGACAGTCGCCGGCAGTCGGAACAGCACGCACATTTCGAGAGCCTAAGGAGGAATTCATGAAATTTTCAGCACTGGTACTGGGTCTGGTCACTTTCGCCGCGATGCCGGCGGCCATCGCGCAAAGCCCGGTCGTGATCAAGTTCAGTCACGTCGTGGCGACCGATACGCCCAAGGGCAAGGCAGCGGAATTTTTCGCCAAGCGCGCCGGCGAACTGACCGGCGGCAAGGTGAAGGTCGAGGTTTATCCGAACAGCCAGCTGTACAAGGACAAGGAAGAGATGGAGGCGCTGCAGCTCGGCGC
>JAEUNN010000532.1 GCA_016791085.1 Rhodocyclaceae bacterium
GAGCAGATCGGCGATCGCGTCGTGGCGCGCGCCGGCGCGCGCGCGGTCGGCCAGCGGGTGGTGCAAGCTGTGGCGCAGCCAGCGCGTACCCATGGAGGTGGACGCGAAATCGACCAGCGACAGCAAGGTCGGTGCGGATTCACCGCGCAGGGTTTCGGTCAGTTCCAGATTGCGCCGGGTCGGCCCGTCCAGGCGCAGGTATTCGCTGTCGCGCTCGAGCTTGAGCCCGACCACATGGGCCAGCGCCTGGCGCTGTGTGGCCCCGGCATAGTCGATGAGCGCGCCGGCTGCCCCCTGCGCCAGTGTTTCGTCTGTGCCTATGCCGAAGCCGGCCAGATCAAGTACGCCGAAATGTTCGATTAGCCGGCGGCGGCCGGCTCCGGCATCGAATTGCCAGGACGCCAGGCGCTTGGCCGCGCAGTTGCGCGGCGTGACGGCATCCTGCCAGTCGTCCGGAAACAGGATTTCGGCCGGCCGCAGGCGTTCCATGTGCGCCGGCCAGGCCGCCAGCGCGCACTCGGTAAGGCGCAAATCGCCATTCGCCAGGTTGAGCCAGGCCAGACCGATGCGGTCCTTGGCGCGCACCGCGGCGGCCAGCAGGCTGTCGGCCTTGTCGTCCAGCAGCGCGCTGTCGGTGAGCGTGCCGGGCGTGACGATGCGCGTCACGGCGCGCTCGACCGGTCCCTTGCTGGTGGCCGGATCGCCAATCTGGTCGCAAATCACCACCGATACGCCCAGCTTGACCAGTCGCGCGAGGTATTGCTCGACGGCGTGAAAAGGCACGCCGGCCATGGGTATGGGCTGGCCGTTGGATTGCCCGCGCCGCGTGAGCGTAATGTCCAGCAGGCGCGCGGCGCGTTCGGCGTCCTCGTAGAACAGTTCGTAAAAATCTCCCATGCGGAAAAACAGCAGCAAATCCGGGTGCTGGGTTTTGAAGCGCAGGTACTGCTGCATGACCGGCGTGTGGCCGGAAAAGTCGGCCGGAATGTCGTTTTGCATGGGCGGGGGGAGCTGGAAGCGGGGGCGTGGAGGAGCCGGCTGCGCATTTTAACAGTGCCCCGTCTGGCGTTTTTGGTGCGCGGCGCGCCGGGCGGCGGCGAATTTTCTGCCTGGCCGGCATGGCTGCGCACCTTGCCGGCGGCACTCGGCTCGCCAAGGATAGCCTCAGGAAGCATCGGCAGCACGGGCTGGGAACTGGCACCGCGCCAGCAGGCATTGAGGCATTTTCGAATGCCGGGCGGGGCCATTTTTGGCGCTGCGGCTCTCCCTCCGGGCGGCCGGGAATCCGCGTTTTCCGATCTGGCCCACCTGCGACGGCAGCCCCCATGCCAAGCCAGGCAAAGCTTCCTGAGCGGCTGTCCATGCGCGACCTACCCGGATTCGGGGGCGTGTTGATGCGTGGTGTCGCTATGGCGTTCCGACCTTTGCGGGCCGCAAGAGCCAGCGCACAAGATGAACCGGATTCCGATATTTATCGCATCGGATGCAATTTATCCATTGACGGGAGTAAGTCCCGATCGTGGCAAGTGAGGAAAAAATGCATGAATGACATGGATTTGCTTACGCATGGCCGGAGCAAACGTGCGACCAGCCGAAGCGCGAAGTTATATTTATTTCGGAGATAATTAATCTAAGCGGTAGAATAATTGCAGATTTAATCATAAAGTTGCGGCAAAGCAGGTTTTTCCATTTTAAACAGGTAGTACCGGGAATTGTGCAACAACTTGATCGTTAGCAAGTTTGTGTTTCAAACATGAAAAAGTATGGCAAAACGCAAAAAAATCACATTGCCTGCCATATATCGTGCAAATTTCCTGGGCGCGGCATGCCCCGCGCGGTAAATTCGGCCTTCCCGAAAATTGCCATTTCCGAGGACTAGACCGCTTGACTCCATCAAAAATTCTGCGCGATCTGGGCGAAGCGAAGCTGGCCACCGGGCGTAGCGCCTTGTCCATGCTGGTCGAGTGGGCCAGCCTGCGGGCGGGGGCGGGCAAGGTGGGGTTGTCCGAGTACTTTGACTACCAGATCTATCGCCGCGATTTGTCGCGCCCCGAAAAATCGGCGTTCGCGAGTTACCGCGTCCAGCATGTGCTCGAGCAACTGCTGGTGGACGAGTATTCGCGCATCCTGAGCCTGGACAAGCTTACCTATTACCTGCTCATGGAGGGTAGCGGGCTGCCGGTGCCGCATACCCATGCCTTGTACGCGCCGCGCGGCCGCCATTTTCCGCGCGTGGTGCTGCGCACGCCGGATGAACTTGCCGACTGGCTCGCGGCGTCGGACGCCTATCCGCTGTATCTGAAGCCCGCATATGGCGGACACGGCAGAGGAAATTTGACTCTGTTGGGTTGCGCCGAAGGACAGATCGAATTGGTCGGCGGCAAGCGCATGCCGGTGCGCAAACTGGTCGAATCGATGGCCGATCCAGCCGGTTTCGGTTGGCTGATCCAGGAAGCGCTGCGCCCGCATCCGGATATCGCACTGCGCTGTGGCGAGCGCATTTCCGGCGTGAGGCTGCATGTATTCCTTACCCATTCCGGCCCGCGCTTTCTGATCGGAGTCTGGAAAATCAATAGCGGGCTGCGCGATTCGGACAATTTCATACAGGGGCGCGTGGGCAACCTGGCTGCGGAAATTGCGCTGGAAACCGGCGCCATCACACGCGTGGTGAGCGGTATCGGGCCGGGTGCGAACCTGGTCGAGGCGCATCCGGTCACCGGGGCGCGACTGCTGGGCTACACGCTACCCGGATGGGACCAGTTGCATCCGCTGATGCACAGGGCGGCGCTGGTGTTTCCGGGTTTTCTATACCAGGCCTGGGACATCGCGCTGACCGACCGCGGGCCGGTGCCTCTGGAAATCAATTATTTCGGCGACGTCGATTTGCCGCAATTTGCAACCGGTCGCGGCTTTCTGAGCCCCGAACTGATGGATTGCCTGCGTGAGCGCGGGCTTGACAGACTGCTGGCGGGCCGCCCGCAGATAGACCGCATCAATCCCAATGGGAGGCGCGGACGCCGCAGCGCCCATTGGCCGTTTTGAAAGGAAGCGCGCATGAACTGTCGATTCGAGCGCTATGACCAGCTGGACGGTGATGACCGTCGGCTCGCCGACCTGTTGCACTCGGGCAGCGACGAACGCGCCATGCTCGGCGCCAACGGCGTCAACAAATATTGCGGTGCGCCCTATCCGCGCACAGTGGTGGCATTCGGCAGCTGTACAGCCTCGACCATTTCCGAGCGCGGCTGGTTTGCCGCCCGCGCGGCCTGGCAAAACCTGGCGCGGCAGGCCGCCGAGGACGGCGTGCTGGGGGCCGCCGACGCAGCCGGGCGGCGCATCCGCCGCAAGCTCGCGCATCTTATGGAAGTCGATGATTTGCCCGGCCTGGAAGTCGTGCTCACCCCGTCCGGTTCCGACGCCGAGTCTGTTGCCTTGTATTTGGCATCGCTGCGCGATGAGCGGCCGCTCGTGAATATCGTGGTCGGTGCGCGCGAAGTCGGTTCCGGCACGGTACTGGCAGCGGGCGGACGCTATTTTTCCGAGTGCGTGCCCAGCGGCGCAAAGCGCGAACCGGGCGCGCCGCTCGATGCCGCGCTGGCCGAGCGCACTTCGGTGGTTCAGGTACGCATACGCAACGACCTCGCCGCCGAACGTTCGCCCGACGAACTCGATGCGGAAATTCAGGACCTGGTGGCCGGCGCGGTTGCGTCGGGGGCGCGGGTAATCGTGCATGTGGTGGCTCACAGCAAGACCGGCGTGCACGCGCCGCGCCTGGAAACCGTGAATGCGCTGGTGGCACGCTACGGCGAACGCGTGGTCGCGCTCATAGACGCCGCCCAGGGGCGCTTCAGCCGGCGTGGTTTGCGTGACTACCTGGCGCGCGGATGCATGGTCATCATGACCGGTTCCAAATTTTATGGCGGACCGCCGTTTTCGGGCTGTTTGCTGGTGCCGCACAGCGTGCTGCCTTGCGGCGGCAAGGAAATGCGCTTTCCCGCCGGTTTTTCCGACTATCTGACGCCGGCGCAACTGCCCGAGTCCTGGTCTGCCGCGCGCGCATCCCTGAACCAGACGGCCAATATCGGTCTGTTGTTGCGCTGGGCGGCCGCGATTGCCGAAATCGCCGCCTATTACGATGCGCCAGGACCGTCGCGCTATCGCGTATTGCGCTATTTCGAGGCACAGACGCCCATCATTCTGGGGCGCAGTCCGTTGCTGGAACTCATCAATGTGCCGATTCCCGTCTACGACGACATGTCCGAGCGCCTGCTGGAGTCGAAAACCACGGTGTTCAGTTTCCGCGTCAAAGCCCGTTCGGGCCGGCAACTGGACCAGGCAACACTGATGTGCTGGGTGCGCTGGATGAATCAGGACATTTCCGCCGCCGCAGCGGCCGAAACGCCTGACAATATCGTGCTGGCCGCACGGACTTGTTTCCAGCTCGGCCAGGCGGTGCATGTGGGCGAACAGCAGTCGGGCGAACACGATCATGTGATCCGTGTCGCCATAGGCGGCGAACTTATCACCAGCGTCGCCACGGATTTGGCGCTGGGGGCCAGCCTGGACCAGCGGCTGGCCTGGCTCGCCAACAAGCTAGAACAATTGCGCATGAAAATCGAATTTATCGCCGGCCACTCCGCCGCGCTCGCCGCCGCATGAGGGGCGCGCGCGCGGCATGAAGTTCCCGCAATTTGACTGGCAAGGCCTGACCGGCGCGGCCGCGGCCGGGCGCATCGTGGCCGCGGCCCAGGCGCAGGGCTTGCTCGACGATCTGGACGGCGTGCTGTTCCATGATCTCGACCAGTTGTCGGCGCGCATTGCCGTATTGCAGCAATGCTTTCCGGCGCGCACGCTGCATGCGCTGGCGATCAAGGCCAACCCCGTGGTGCGTCTGTTGCGTTTCGCGGTCGAACGCGGCATGGGACTCGAAGCCGCGTCGCTCGAAGAAGTGGCGCTGGCGCGCGCGGCCGGCTGCAGGCCGGAACGCATCGTGTTCGATTCGCCGGCCAAAACGCGGCGCGAAATCGCGCAATGCCTGGCCTGGGGCGTCACGCTGAACGCCGAC
>JAEUNN010000918.1 GCA_016791085.1 Rhodocyclaceae bacterium
CTCAGTGCCGACGACATATTCCGCGCCTCGGCCATCCTGTTCCTGGTGCTGCTGGGCCTGGTATGGCTGGCGCGTCCCGCCAGGAGCGGCGGCGCTGCCGCCGATGCGGCGGGAGCCCATTGACGAGCGCTGGCGCCGCAACATGACGCGAGCCCTGAAGGATGAGGCCTGCGGGGAAACTTTACGATGGGGTGAGCGGGAGCGAGGCAAACCAGCGCAACCCGGGAAACCGGGGTGAGCAACCGGCGTCGGAGTGCTTCGCGCCCCCGCCGAAAAAGTCTGTTTCCGAGCAGGCGTGCAATCGAGAGCATTTGCCCTGCCCCCAACTGCCGTAAAGGACAAATTGCGCGCGAGCCTTTCCCCCCTACTTCCAATATCTGTTCTCAACATAATGCAGAAACGACTTTGTGTCCTTCATGAACGAGAGGGGTTTGAGCAACAACTCCGGGGTTGTACCGATAAACGAATTTTTGTCCTTTAGCGTTTTTACCCATGCGTCGTGCACGTCCGTTCCCAGCAACCCCTCCGAGGTGATCCTTTCCCGCAATTCAACATTCTTAAGCGGGACAACGTGGACGTGTTTGTACGAACCAACGCCATGGTCATTAACCATCACGGACTGGTAAGCAAACAGCGTTTGCCGCATGACCTGATAGAACGGCTCATAATAAAGGTCCGCCACCTTAAGCCCCCCGCCGAACGGAGAATCCGCAGCTCTCACCAATTCATCGTAGCGCGCTGCTCTCTCGGGAATGTACTTGCTCTCGGCCGGGTAAGACTCGGTGTATTTCCACTCGACAAGAAATAGCCGCAGGCCCCCCGACCGCAACCGGCCGATCATGGCCGCATCGACGGATGTGCAGTGCGCGCCGCGCGTGAGGGCCTTTTCATTCAGCCGCCGCGGAATTTCGGACTTTTCCGACCCGATGAATTCGAATTCGACATATCCGTCATCAACGATGACCGCACATTCCACCTCATGGTCCAAGCCTTTCAGAACTGCGGTCGCAAGGTCTTCTCTCTGCCTGATTGCATACAGATGGTTTACGCATGCAATCTGCGACGAAAGCAGGTGCCCGGTAGGCAAATCTTCGCCTCCGCTTTGCCACCACCCGATATTGTTTCGCTTGAAATAGTCCACAGCATCATATCGAATGCCTTCCCATAAGTTTACGATCGGGGCGGCAAGTACAAAATCGCGCTCCTTGCCGAAAAACATCCCGCTCCCAGGATCCTTGAAAAACGCCTCCCGCATCGCAGTCAACTTTCGCCGCTGTTGCTCTCGATAGCTCATGCTAGATTTTCCATTTAGTTGCTGCAACTGGATAGGAATCTGCCCCGAACCCCCTACCTCACCACCGTGCATAAAAGCCACCTGCCGGGCTATTCGGCGGAAAGCTTGTCGAGCACTCGGCCAGGCTTGGCAGCCCAATAATGTTGGAGTTCTGCGCACTTTAAGTCGAGAAAACAAAACAAATCGAGCCTAGCCCATTCTCTCATGCTCTGCCTGCTGCAGGTCCGCATGGTTGCCGGGTAAGCGATCATGCGCCGCTCCCCGCGAGAACCTCATGCAACGCCACCAGCACTCCTGCGGCAAGACGCGGCGACCTGAAAATCCTGCGCCCATTGCAGATCAATTCGTGCCGCCCAAGATCCGTCAGGATGGGCAGGCCTAGCCACACAGGCCAACCGTAAAAAGAGCGAATGCCATACCGATGCCGGTTTCATGCCGAAGAGCATGCGCTGGATCGGAAAGCCACGAACAGAAAAAGCAAAGGCCGCCAGCGGCGGACACGCATCCCCAAGCGAACACAAACCAACGGACGAGGCGCACCATATCCACGGGTCTGTGAACTTCGCCAGCCAGCGCAGGGCGCAATTAATGCGCCACTCCGGTACCGCACTCACGACCGCGGGTCGAACCCGAACACGCGTAACTCCTGCTTGCACCGGCAGGCCTTTGCAATGCGCGCGGCCCACGCCACGGCATCCTCGCGCGAGGGCAGTTCCAGCACCGTGAAGCCGCCGTCGAGTGGCGGCGCCCACGGGTAGCCGCCCTCGGCGAACGATCCGTCGTCCGACACCAGCACGGGCGGCACATGTTCGTCAATGCCGCCGCCGAACACGTAAACTCCAGCGGCCTTCGCCTCTTCGATTACGGCGTGCGC
>JAEUNN010000540.1 GCA_016791085.1 Rhodocyclaceae bacterium
CCATGCAAATCCACGAACAAATTGCCGCGCTGCGCGCCGATCTCCGGCGCGAACGCGGCAGCGGCCGGCGCATCGCCTTCGTCCCCACCATGGGCAATCTGCACGCCGGCCACCTGAATCTGATGCGCGAGGCGCGCCAGCATGCCGACGTGGTGGTGTCGAGCATATTCGTGAACCGCCTGCAATTTGGTCCGAATGAAGATTTCGACCGCTATCCGCGCACTTTCCGGGACGACTGTGCGGGACTCACGGCCGCCGGGGTCGATTACCTGCTGGCGCCGGGCGAGAGCGAACTTTATCCAAGTCCACAAACCTATTACGTGCAGCCCGACCCGGTCCAGGCGGACATCCTGGAAGGCGAATTCCGGCCCGGGTTTTTCCGCGGCGTGGCCACCGTGGTGGCCAAGCTGTTCAATATCGTGCAGCCCGACGTGGCGGTTTTCGGCAAGAAGGATTACCAGCAACTCATGGTGATCCGCAACATGGTGCGCGAATTTGCCCTGCCCATAGAAATTATCGGGTCGGATACGGTGCGCGCCGAGGACGGCCTGGCCCTGTCCTCGCGCAATGGCTACCTGAGCGCGGCGGAACGCGCCGAAGCAAGTCGGCTTTATGCAACACTTTCCCGCACGGCACACCAGATCGCATCCGGCAATTGTCAATTCCAGGCGCTGGAAGCCGCAGCCATGGCCGATCTGGCCGCTGCAGGATGGAAGCCTCAATATATTGCGATCCGGCGCAGACTTGATCTACAATCGCCCGCCCACGGGGACACCTCTCTGGTTGTACTGGCGGCCGCATTCCTTGGCAGCACACGGCTGATCGACAATCTCGAGGTGAGCGGGGCATGAACGACAGCCGCGACTAACAAGCGGCAAACTGACAGGGAGCGGTCACCAACCCGCTCGTGGAGCCTCCGGGCTGCAATCGATCAAAAGAGGGATGACCATGCAGCGCACCATGTTGCAGGCCAAATTGCACCGCGTAACCGTGACGCACTCCGAACTGCACTACGAAGGTTCCTGTGCGATAGACCAGAACCTCCTCGACGCGGCGGATATCCGCGAATACCAGGCCATAGACATTTACAACGTGACCAACGGGGAACGCTTTTCCACCTATGCCATATCCGCCGAGCGCGGTTCCGGCATCATTTCGGTCAATGGCGCGGCGGCTCGCAAAGCCGCCTCGGGCGACCTGCTGATTATCGCCGCCTACGCCCAATACACCGAACTCGAACTGGTCAAGTACGCGCCGCGCCTCATCTACGTGGACGCGCAAAACCGCCAGATCGGCCAGCGCAACCACATACCGGTGCAACTCGCGAACTGACCCGTAAGGGCACCCGGCACCCCGGCAAAAAGCCCTATCCGCGCGCAGGGCTTTTCATGATTCATGTCAACTACCCGATTTGGCAGGCGCTTTAAAATGGACGCCGACAAAATTGGATAACTACACATGAGCGATTCCCCAAACAGCAATTTCCGACTGCGCGGGCGCGAACTTCTGCCCATCGTCCAGGGCGGCATGGGCGTGGGCGTATCCGCGCACAGGCTGGCCGGCAGCGTGGCACGCCTGGGTGGCATGGGCACGGTTGCCAGCGTGGACCTGCGCCGCCTGCACCCCGACCTCATGGAGCGCACCGACCGCACGCGCGACAAGGATCTGATCGAAGCCGCCAATCTCGAAGGCCTGCAGCGCGAAATCCGCGCCGCCAAGGAAATTGCCGGCGGGCGCGGCGCGGTAGCCGTGAACGTGATGCGCGCCGTCACGCAATACGCCGATTACGTGCGGCATGCCTGCATGGCCGGCGTCGATGCGGTGGTCATGGGTGCCGGCCTGCCGCTCGATCTGCCCGAACTGACGGCCGATTATCCCGACGTGGCGCTGGTTCCGATACTGTCCGACGTGCGCGGCGTGAATCTGGTCATCAAAAAATGGCAGCGCAAGGGCCGTCTGCCCGATGCCATCGTGATCGAACACCCGCGCTATGCGGGCGGTCACCTGGGTGCGGCCGGGCTGGCCGATCTGAATGACCCGCGCTTCGACTTCGAAACGGTCATTCCGGGCTGCCTCAAGCTGTTCGCCGATATGGGCATACCAGCCGGCAGCATCCCGCTGATTCCGGCCGGCGGCATCAACACGCCCGAACGCGTGCGCGAACTGTTCGCGCTGGGCGCCTCGGCCGTGCAACTGGGCACGCCGTTCGCGGTTACCGAAGAGGGCGATGCGCACCCGGTGTTCAAACAGGTGCTGGCCGCGGCAAAGCCCGAAGATATCGTCGAATTCATGAGCGTGGCCGGGCTGCCGGCGCGCGCCGTGCGCACGCCCTGGCTGGAGCGTTATTTGCGCCGCGAAGAAAAGCTCAAGGCCGCCGCCTCGCCCGACCACCGCTGCACGCTGGCCTGGGATTGCCTGATCCAGTGCGGCCTGCGCGACGGAATATCCAAAGCCGGCCAGTTCTGCATCGATGCGCAACTGGCCGCGGCTTTGCGCGGCGATCTGGAAAAAGGCCTGTTTTTCCGCGGCAAGGAAGCCCTGCCCTTCGGCAACGCGATCCGTCCGGTGCGCGATCTGGTGGAGCACCTGCTCGGCCAGAGCGTCGCAGCCTGATCACTGCCGCATAGCGGCCGGCAATTCAGGACAGGCGCCGCGCCACGTCCACCAGGCGTAGCGCGATGCCATCCAGCATGTCTTGCTGTTTGGCGTCGATCAGGCGCCCCTCCGCATCGAACGCCTGATCCGCGCGCGCCAGCGCCATCTGTTCCGACAGCACCAGCACGCCCAGGCCCTGCAGCGTGGCGCGCAGGTGCGTAAGGCCGCGCAAGCCGCCGAATGCGCCGGGGCTGGCCGCCACCAGCGCAGCCACCTTGCCCTTGTAGGGCAGATTGCCGGGCTGCCCGTGCCACGGCCGTGACACCCAGTCGAGCGTATTCTTTAGCACCGCACTGACCGAGGAATTGTTTTCCGGCGAGGCGATCAGCAGGCCTTTGGCGCCCTGCATGTAATTGCGTATCGCCAGCGCCGTGGCAGGGATGCCTTCGCGCGCTTCCAGATCGCCGTCGTAGAGCGGCATGGGATAGTCGGCCAGGTCGAAAAAGGCCGATTCGCCGCCGGCGTCGTCGATGGCGCGCGCGGCCAGGCGGGCAAGTTTCTTGTTCAAGGATGCGGCACGCGTACTGCCTGCGAATACCACCACGCGGGTTGCCATGGGCGTCAGTACCCTCGATTATTTCTTGCGCGCTTCACGCTGCGCGCCTTCGATCGCGGCGCGGCGCTCCTGTTCGGCCTGGGCGATGGCCTGTTTCTGCTCGTCGCTCAAAGGCTGGCCGGATTTTTGTTCCACGGCCGCCACGATGCGCGCGACCGGATCGGTAATGCGGCCTTCCGCGGGGATGGCCTCGCGTACACGCGCACGCGGCAATCCCGTGATCTGCACCAGCCGGTCCACCAGACGGTCCTGCGCCTTCTGGGTTTCGGCCCGCAAATAGGCAACCTGGGAAGGCGTCAGCACCGGTTCGGCGCCGTATGCCTGGCCGCACAGCGCCAGGGACAATAATACAGCCGCGAATTTCATCAGGCGGGTTCTCCTATGCCGTCCATGCACCGGGGCGGGCCACCTGCGCCACGCAGTGAGCACGCACGATAGCTGCCCGCTCCGCGCCTGAAACACGGCCGCCACGGGCAGCGTTGCCACGCCCATGGCGGCCGGCACGCGGCCAGTTTGCGGCTCAGGGCAGCAGTATCGTTTTCCCCGTCGTTTGACGCGCTTCAAGTTCGATGTGCGCGTCCCGAGCGTCTTTTAACGCATGGCGCTGATTCACGCTGACGCGAACTTTGCCGGCCAGCACCACCTCGAACAATTCCGCCGACATGGCCAGCAGATCGTCCCGCCGCGCCGCGTAGGTGAATAGCGTCGGGCGGGTCAGGAACAGCGATCCGCCGCGTGCCAGCAGGCCAGGATCGACCGGCGGCACCGGCCCCGACGCATTGCCGAATACCACCATCAGGCCGAGCGGCCGCAGGCAGGACAGGGAGTCCTGGAAAGTGTCCTTGCCTATCGAGTCATACACCACCGGCAATCCGGCACCGCCGGTAATTTCCTTGACCCGCTGGGCGAAATTTTCGCGCGTGTACACGATGGGATGGTCGCAGCCATGGGCGCGCGCCAGTTCCGCCTTGGCATCCGAGCCCACCGTGCCGATCACGGTGGCACCCAGGGCTTTGGCCCACTGGCACACCAGGAGGCCCACGCCGCCGGCCGCGGCGTGTATCAGTATCGTGTCGCCGGGCTGCACGCGGTAGGTGCGGCGCAACAGGTACTGGGCGGTCAGGCCCTGCAGCATGAGCGCGGCCGCCTGTTCGAAACTGATACCGTCCGGAACCTTGACCAGCCGGTCGGCCGGCAGGTTGCGCAGTTCCGCATAGGCACCCAGCGGCCCACCCGCATAGGCGACGCGATCACCCGGCGCGAGATCGCTCACCCCGGCACCGACCGCTTCGACCACGCCTGCACCTTCCAGCCCTATGCCCGAAGGCAGCGTGAGCGGGTACAGACCGGTGCGGTGATACACGTCGATGAAATTCAGGCCGACCGCGTGGTGGCGCACCTGCGCCTCGCCCGCAGCAGGTTCACCGACCGCTACTTCGGTCCATTGCATTACTTCGGGACCACCGTGCTGTTCCATACGTATCGCGTGCGGCATGTTGACTCCTCGGCATGTAAGTGGGACGCCCGCTGGTGCGGCGGGCATATCCCGGGTCGCTTGTGTGCGGCGGGCGGCAGTGGTCAGCCGCCTTCCGGTACTGCCGACCGGCTTGACCCGGCCCCGGGCCATCGGTTCCGCACCGGCGGGCCGGACCGATACCTGGCCCTCAAGCTTTTTGCGCGTGGGTTTGCGCGTCGACCACCGCCAGCGCCGTGATATTGACGAGCCGGCGCACCGTAGCGGTGGGCGTCAGGATATGCACCGAACGGGCCGCCCCGAGCAAAATCGGTCCGACCATGGCGCCCGTCGAATTCGCGGTTTTGAGCAGGTTGAACGAAATGTTCGCGGCATCGAGGTTGGGCATGATGACCAGATTGGCTTCGCCCTGCAGCGTGCTGCTCGGATTGAGATGCTCGCGTATGGCCGGCGACAGCGCCGAATCGCCATGCATTTCGCCATCGACTTCCAGCCCCGGCGCGATTTTCCGCAGCAGATCGCAAGCATCGCGCATTTTGCGGGCCGAAGCCGTGCGCTTGCTGCCGAAATTGGAATGCGACAGCAGGGCCACCTTGGGCACGATGCCGAAACGTTCCAGTTCGCGCGCCGCCATCACGGCGATGCGCGCCACCTGTTCCGCGCCCGGATTTTCGTTCACGTAGGTATCGGCGATCGCAAGCTGGCGTGAAGGCAGCAGCAAAATGCTCATGGCCGCAAACAGTTCGGCGCCTGGTTCCAGCCCTATTACCCGCGCCACGTGCGCGAGGTGCTGTTCGTAATCGCCGTAGGTGCCGCAAACCAGCGCGTCGGCGTCGCCGCGCGCCAGCAGCATCGCCCCGATCAGCGTGGTGTCGCGCCGCAATTCGACCTTGGCGATATCCGGCGTCACGCCGTCGCGCGCCATCAGTGCCTGGTACTCGTTGCACAGTTCGGCGTAGCGCGGATCGCTTTCCGGATTGACGATATCGAAATCGCGCTCGGCCTCGAGATGCAGGCCGAATTTCTTGATGCGCATTTCTATGACCCAGGGACGCCCTATCAATATCGGGCGCGCCAGGCGCTCATCGACGATCACGCGTACCGCGCGCAGCACGCGCTCGTCCTCGCCCTCGGCATAGATGACGCGCTTGGCTTCCGGCGCCACCTTGCGCGCCGCGTCGAATACCGGCTTCATGATGGAGCCGGACTGGTACACCAGGGTTTCGAGCGACTGCCGGTAGGCATCCATGTCGGCGATGGGCCGCGTCGCCACGCCTGAATCGGCCGCCGCCTGCGCCACCGCGGGCGCCACCTTGACGATGAGGCGCGGGTCGAACGGCTTGGGAATGATGTATTCGGGGCCGAATTCCAGTTCCTGGCCGCTGTACGCCAAAGCCACCACGTCGGACTGTTCGGCCTGCGCCAGATCGGCCAGTGCGCGCACGCAGGCGAGCTTCATTTCCGTCGTGATGCGCGTGGCGCCGCTATCCAGCGCGCCACGGAATATGAACGGGAAGCACAGCACGTTATTGACCTGGTTCGGGTAATCCGAGCGGCCCGTGGCGATGATGCAGTCCGGCCGCGCGGCGCGCGCGACTTCCGGCAGGATTTCCGGCACCGGATTGGCGAGCGCAAGAATCACCGGCCGGTCGGCCATGGTTTTGACCATGTCGCCGCTCAGCACACCGGCGGTCGAACAGCCCAGGAACACGTCCGCGCCGGCCACCACGTCGGCCAGCGTGCGCGCGCTGGTGTGCTGCGCGTAGCGCGCCTTGTTGGATTCCATGTTGGCTTCGCGGTCGCGGTATATCACGCCGCGCGAGTCGCACACATAGACTTTGCTGCGATCCAGGCCCAGGCTCACCATCATGTCCAGGCAGGCGATGGCCGCCGCCCCGGCGCCGGAACACACCAGCTTGACCTCGCCTATGTTCTTGCCGACCACTTTCAGCCCGTTCAATAGCGCCGCGCTGGAAATGATCGCGGTACCGTGCTGATCGTCGTGGAACACCGGAATGTTCATGCGCTCGCGCAGCTGCGCCTCGATGTAGAAGCACTCCGGCGCCTTGATGTCCTCCAGATTGATGCCGCCCAGAGTGGGCTCCAGCGCGGCGATAATGTCTATGAGCTTGTCCGGGTCGCGCTCGGCCAGTTCGATGTCGAACACGTCGATGCCGGCGAATTTCTTGAACAGGCAACCCTTGCCTTCCATGACCGGCTTGGCCGCGAGCGGCCCGATATTGCCCAGCCCCAGCACCGCCGTGCCATTGGTAACCACGCCGACCAGATTGGCGCGTGAGGTCAGTTGCGCAACCTGGCCGGCGTCCGCCACGATGGCGTTGCAGGCCGCCGCCACGCCGGGCGAATAGGCAAGCGCGAGGTCGCGCTGATTGGTCAGACTTTTGGTCGGCGTAACGGCGATTTTGCCGGGCCTGGGGCTGCGGTGGTATTCGAGCGCAGCGACATTCAAATCGTTGTCGGAATTTTTCAT
>JAEUNN010000956.1 GCA_016791085.1 Rhodocyclaceae bacterium
CGGGTCGAAGCGGCCATGCTGCAATACCGCGAAGACGCCGCGATCAGCGCCACCTGGGCGGCCGCCGAGCGGGTGCTGGTGTGCATAGGCGCGGATGCGCAGGGCGAACGCCTGGTGCGCGCGGGCAAGCGCCTGGCCACGGCGCTGGAGGCCGACTGGATGGCGGTGTTCGTGGAAACGCCGCCGCTGTTGCGCCTGTCCGACGCCGAGCGCGACCGCCGCATCCGCGTGTTGCGGCTGGCCGAAGCCCTGGGCGCGGAAACCGTGACGCTGGGCGGCCAGTCCGCCGCCGAAGAAATTCTCGATTACGCGCGGGTGCGCAACGTCACGCGCATTCTGGTGGGCCAGCCCAACCCGCGCGGTATCTGGGGCTGGTGGCGGCCCTCCACGGTGCGGCGCCTGATCGGGCGCGCCGGCGACATAGACGTGCTGGTCGTGGCCGGCGACGATGCTTCGCTGATGCGCCGCAATCCGGTGCTGGCGCGCAGCCGCGCCATCCTCGCGGGGCGCGAGTTGCCGCGCTCGGAGCGGCGCGGCCGCCGCTACGGGTGGGCGCTGTGCGTGACGGCGCTATGCACGCTGGCCGCGCATTTCATGAGTCCGGCGTTTGAATTGTCCAATCTGGTCATGGTGTATCTGCTCGGCGCGACGCTGGCTGCGCTGGCTTTTGGGCGCGGGCCGGCGGTACTGGTGTCGATCCTGAACGTGCTGGCGTTCGATTTCTTTTTCGTGCCGCCGCAATACACCTTTGCGGTGGCCGATACGCAGTATCTGGTGACCTTCGCGATCATGCTGGTGGTGGCGCTCACCATGGGCACGCTTACCGCGACGGTGCGCCAGCAGGCGCGGGTGGCCGGCTATCGACAGCGGCGCAGTGCCGTGCTGTACGCCATGAGCCGCGAACTGGCGGCCACGCGCGGCGTGGAACAATTGGCCTGCAGCGCCGTGCGGCATACCGCCGAAGTGTTTGAGGCGCAAGTAAGCGTACTGTTGCCCGACGGCGCCGGCCGCATCGTGCGCCCGCGCGGGGCGGCGCTGCCGGATTCGCTGCGCACGGCCGATCTGGGGGTCGCGCAATGGGTGTACGACCATGCCCGGCCGGCCGGCCTGGGCACGGACAGCCTGCCCGGCAGCGAAGCGATCTACCTGCCGCTCGCCGGCAGCAGCGCGCCGCTGGGCGTGCTGGCATTGTTGCCGGCCAATCCGCGGCGCGTGCTGCTGCCGGAACAGCGCCACCTGCTGGATACTTTCGCGAGCCAGATCGCGCTGGCGCTGGAGCGTGCCCAACTTGCCGACCAGGCCGAGCACGCGGCCATCGAAACGCAGACCGAGCAGGCCCGCAACGCCCTGTTGTCAGGGATTTCGCATGACCTGCGCACGCCCTTGTCGGTGATCGCCGGTGCCGCCAGCCATCTAGCCGTGGCCGGCGGCGGCCTGCGCCCGGGCGAAATTGCCGAACTTGCGCGCGGCATACAGGAACAGGCGTCTTTCATGACCGAACTGGTGTCCAAGGTGCTGGACATGACGCGCATCGAAACCGGTGGTCTGCGCCTGCGCAGCGACTGGGAGTCGCTCGAAGAAGTGATAGGCGCGGTACTGGTACGGCTGGAAAGCCTGCTCGCGGGGCGTGCGCTGCGCGTGCACCTGGCACCGGATCTGCCGCTATTGCGCATGGACGCCACGCTGATCGAACAGGTGTTCGGCAACCTGCTCGAAAATGCCGCCAAGTACACGCCGGCCGGCACGCCCATCGACATTTCCGCCGAGCGTGAAAACGGACAGGTGAGCATCAGCGTGGCCGATCGCGGTCCGGGTCTGCCGCCCGGGCGGGAACACGAATTGTTCGACAAATTCACGCGCGCGGCGCCGGAAGGCAGCGTCGCCGGCGTAGGGCTGGGGCTGGCGATATGCCGCGCCATCGTGGCGGCGCATGGCGGCCGCATCGATGCCGAGGCGCGCGCGGGTGGCGGCGCGCTGTTCCGCTTTACGCTGCC
>JAEUNN010000958.1 GCA_016791085.1 Rhodocyclaceae bacterium
CCACGCGCACGGAATCGCGCGGCGGCTCGTGTTCGGCTTTCACGTCGGCCGCCAGCACGCGCTCTATGCGCGGCTCGTCGCGCAGCGCCTGCAGGATGTAGAGCTTGATCAGATTGCGCGTGCGCGCCACGTTAGGCTCGCCGATCAGTTCGTGGTGGCGCGAGCCATAGTCCGGGTGGCCGAGCGCGGCCAGTTCGCCCTTGCGCGTTTTTAGGCGGTTGGCGAGCGCCTGGGTCAGGTTGTCCACGCCATCCACGAGGCGCAAATCGCGCTCCACGCCGCGGCGCTCCGGCGACAGGTCGGCGTCCTCGAAAAAGCCCTGGCCCAGCGCGTAGTCGAGGCGCAGGTCGCGGCCCAGGAAGGGCGCCAGGCTTGCGGCCGTGCGTTTGGCGGCGGGCATCACGGCGCTCCTGTATCGGTCACGAAAGGCGCCGCCGGCGGTCCCAATATGCTCATGATGCCGGACCCGGACGGGATCTGGTCGCCCATGCGCACCAGCGCCTGCCCATTCACCAGCACGGACGCCGATCCGCCCTGGCCTATGGGCAGCGGATACGGCACGCCGGACACCGAATTGACCATCTGGCACAGGCTGCCGCTGGTGGCGAGCGGCATGCCGTTGGCCACCAGGCAGGTTTGCAATACCGTCGTGATCACGCCGGAATCGGGCGGGCCGGACGCGCCCGGACTTACCACCACCGCGCAACCTATGGATACCGGAGATCCGGGCATGGCGGCCTCCTCAGCTCGGGGATAGTTGCGTGTTGCCCGCGAGCGTGATCGCGGGTGCCTTGAGTTTGGCGCTGCCCTGGCCTTCCGCCGACAGCGCGCCTGCGGCGCTGATGTTCAAATTGCCCTGGGCTTTGAGGTCCAGATTGCCGGACGCTTCTATGGAAATGTCGGCGTCGGTCTTGACTTCCAGCTTGCCGGCCGCCTTGACGCTCACATCGCCGTCGCGGTTGATGATGACTTCGGTGCCGCCCAGCTGCACGGTCAGCTTGTCGTCGTCCAGCGTGATCAGGCTGCCATTG
>JAEUNN010001054.1 GCA_016791085.1 Rhodocyclaceae bacterium
GCGGCCTTCCAGAGGACGGTACAGGCGCTTGTAGGCCATTTTGCGGCTGTCGCGTATCCAGTAACCCAGATACACGTAAGGCAGCCCGAGTGCGCGCGCCTGTTCGATCTGCCACAGCACGCTGTAAGTGCCGTAGCCCGATTGCGGCTCGGTCGGGTCGAAAAAGGTGTAAACCGACGACAGCCCGTCACTGAGCTTGTCGATGATGCTCACGGCGCGCAGCCGGTTTCCTGCGGCACCGCTGTCGCGGAATTCCACGAGCCGCGTATCGACCTGGCTTTGCAGCAGGAAATGCGTGTATTGCTCGCGCGAATCCTGGTCCATGCCGCCGCCGCTGTGGCGCGCCGACTGGTAGGTCTGGTACAGCGCATAGTGTTCTTCGCTGAACGCAAGCGGTGCTTCGCGGCCCAGCAGATGGGCGTGCCGTGTCAGGGTGCGGCGCTGGCTGCGCGACGCGACGAAGCGCTCGACCGGAATGCGCACCGGCACGCAGGCGCGGCAATTGTCGCAATACGGGCGATAGGTGAACACGCCGCTGCGGCGGAAGCCGGCTTTGACGAGGTCGCTGTAGATCGAAGTGTCGATCAGGCTGGACGGGGTGGCGACCTGCGAGCGCGCGACACGTCCTGCGAGGTAGGAACACGCGTAGGGCGCCGTCGCATAGAACTGCAGCAGCGAAAACGGGAGATCTTTGAGCAGGCTCATCTGAACATGTGCTTCGCGTCAGCCATGGGCCAAAGACCAGCCGGCGCGCCTTCCTGAGTCCATGTTGCCAGACCGCGCACGAATTGCGCGCGGTCTATTTCACGCCCACCCAGACTGGCCAGATGCGCGGTCGTCATCTGGCAATCTATCACGGCAAATTGGCGCATTTCAAGATACCGGGCGAGGTGGGCAAGCGCGATTTTCGAGGCGTCGGTGGCGCGCGTAAACATGGATTCTCCGTAGAACGCGCGGCCGATCGCAACGCCGTACAGACCGCCGGCTAGTTTGCCATCAATCCAGGTTTCGACACTATGGACATAGCCAAGTTTATGCAGCCTGCTGTAGGCAGCCAGCATTTGCGGCGTGATCCAGGTACCGGCCCCATGACGGCGCGTCGCCCCGCAAGCCGCGATGACCTCGCTGCAGGAGCGGTCCAGGTGTACTTCGTAATCGCTGCGCCGCAGGCGCTTGGCCAGGGAGCGGGTAATGCGGACTTCGGCGGGAAACAGCACCATGCGCGGATCGGGGCTCCACCAAAGTATAGGCTCGCCTTCCGCATACCACGGAAAAATGCCGTGGCGGTAGGCATCGAGCAGGCGGGCCGGCGACAGGTCGGCGCCGGCGGCGAGCAGGCCGTTGGGGTCGGTCAGCGCGCGCGACACGGGCGGGAAGGGGCTGTCCGCATCCAGCCAGGGAATCATGGGCGGTCCCTCCCAAGGCGGTACGCGGCGGCGATGCGCCGCACAATGCGGGCGCCGGAGGCGGGGTGTCGGACGCGCATGGCAGGTAGCGACCTGTGCCGGGATGATGGGGCCGATTATAGGCACTGCGCCGACTTTCCTCGCAGCGCATCGGCGACGCACCGGCAAGTTCGCGTGCGGCCTTGTCGCCGCGTAGCCCATGCACAGCTTCCCACTTGCGAATCGGCAAATTTTGCGTGTGGAACGTCCGCGCCGCATTGCGCGGCCGAGTGGGCTGTCCAGGGGCATGCGCACCCGGGCCAGGCTTGCGGGCCGGACCGGCCGGGACTGCGCGCTTGCCGGCACGGATGTTCCGGATGGCGTGCCACACCGGCATGTGCGAGGTCGAAAACATGTGAGCAGTGCGCGACCAGGGGCTACCTTGAGTGGCGATTATCGTGCTGGCATTGCCGCCACCGAGCCTAGTCCATAAGTACCTGATCCTGCCAGCCGCTTGCAAGGATGGTGCAAGTTTTCCAAGAAGGGTTTATGGATCCTGACCGGGCGCTGTGGGTGCCAGGGCCATTTGGCGGTATCGTGATGCATTTCACAAGCCCGTGCTACTCCTACTTTTGATTGCCGCCGCGAGGCCGTAAATTGGCGTAGCCATGCGCGCGGTGCACCATACCGGCGGCGCGAAGCGAAGCTTGCATTACGCCCAGGGACTGGTCTGCTGGACCGCAAGATCCCGAACCAACAGAGATTTGACAGATACTTACAACGGAGCGCTCATGATTTCCATGCTTGCAGGACCGGAAACCCATACGTGCGGAAGCGAATCGTTCGGCGGTTTCGCGTTCGATGACGATACCTCCTGGGACACCGACCTCGCCCTGGACATGGATGTGGAATTGAGCGTAGAGCAGCTTTTCCCTCTGATCTGAAGCCAGACCCCCGCGCGCCGGCCCGGCCGGCGCGCCGCACCGAAAACGCCCGCCGGCCGCGCAAGCAGCCCGCGGGCGTTGCATTTGCCAGGGCGGCGGGCGCGCAAAGCCGGGCCGGTCCGCAAAATCCGGCAGATTTTCCGGCGCCGCGGCCGCCGGCTTGAGGCATGTGCAGAAGGCAAAACGCCTAGCGCTTGAGTGCCTTGGCGAGCGCGTCGCCGAACGCGCCGCGCGCTGGGGCCGGTGCCGCGGCCGGCGCCTTGGCCTGCCGCGTGCCGCCTGGTCTGCCGCCGGTTTTGCCGCCGGTTTTGCCGCCGCGCTCGGCCGGCGCGGCGCCAGGCGCGGCCGCAGGCTGGTCGGCGAGGCGCATCGTGAGTGCGATGCGGCGCCGCTGCAGGTCGACTTCCAGCACTTTCACGCGCACCACATCGCCGGCCTTGACGACATCGCGCGGATCTTTCACGAAGCGCTCGGACAGCATGGAAATATGCACCAGGCCGTCCTGGTGTACGCCTATATCGACGAAGGCGCCGAAATTCGTGACA
>JAEUNN010001065.1 GCA_016791085.1 Rhodocyclaceae bacterium
GAACATCAGGAATGCCATCATCCATGACACGATGATATTCACGGTGAGCGCGGCACGCAGCTTGTCGCTGGTCAGGTTGACTTCCTGTATCAGATATTCGGCAACGCCGAAATCGCGCACCACGGTGGCCAGTCCGGACAGCGCCGCAGCGACGGAAAATATGCCCACCTCGGCAGGACGCAGGATGCGCGCCAGCACCATGGAGGTAACCAGCTGCAACACCAGCATGAGGTAGTTCTGGGACAGCGAATAAAGGATGGATTTCCTGACTGAACTCAAGGCGTGACCACGACGTGCAAGGGAGGGAATGGGGCGGGCGTGAAGCCGCCGGATGGTAACATAACCATGTTTCGCCACCAGCAGCCGGTGCGCGCTGGATGCCAAACAGTGCATACCGCCACGCAGATGGCGCGCGGATTTGCGTCGATGCTTCATGTGCCCGCTCTTCCGGCCGGCGGTGTGGCAATCGCGCACACGAACCGGGCGAGTGTGATGCCGGGCCCGCTGCAGTGGCGACGTCATTCCCGGCGCCGGCTGATGCAACTACCTTGCAGGAGGATCCGATGCGTACTTCCCTGGCCGTATTTTTGCTGCTTGGCCTTCCCTTCGCCGCGCAGGCGGAAACTTTGGCGATCAAGCCGGCTGACACCACGCAAACGGTACTGGCCGCGCAAAAAGGCAAGCGCGTTACCCTGCGCCTGCGCAGCGGTCAGGAACTGACCGGCATGCTGCGCGAGCAATCCGAGCGGCTCGTGGTGCTGGAAAGTTTGGCCGGCCGGGAATTGTTCGATGCGCTTATTCCCGTCGACGCGATCGAAGCCATCATCGTGCGCGGCAAGCCGTAAGCGCGCAGCTTGCCGGCCGCGCGCCTGGCGTGCGCCTCATTCGATGTACAGTTGCGGCAGCCAGTGTGAGCCGGCGTGCGCCTCGAACAGGTTGGCGGCGCTGACGGGGCGGCGCCGGTCGCTCCCTTCCGGCACGATGATGGGCGTGAAATCGGCGTCCCACAGTTTGCCGGTCAGCGCAGCTTTGGCGCCGGCGGCGGACCATTGCAGCTTGTAATAGACGCCG
>JAEUNN010001069.1 GCA_016791085.1 Rhodocyclaceae bacterium
TATCGCCTCGCTGGTGGCACGGCTGGAACAAAGCAGCGACTATCAGGCGCGCCGCGCGGCGATTGCGCGCGCCAACGCGGCCAGTCCGGTCATCAAGCGCGGCATCGCGCTCACGCCGGTCAAGTTCGGAATTTCTTTCACGGCCACGCATTTCAACCAGGCCGGGGCGCTGGTGCATGTGTATTCCGACGGCAGCGTGCTGCTCAATCACGGCGGCCTGGAAATGGGCCAGGGCCTGCATACCAAGGTCGCGCAGGTGGTGGCGGACGAATTTGGGCTGCCGCTGGCGGCCGTCCGCGTGAGCGCCTCCGACACCAGCAAGGTGCCCAATACTTCGGCCACCGCGGCCTCGTCCGGCACCGATCTGAACGGCAAGGCCGCGCAGGCCGCGGCCCAGGCCATACGCGGGCGCATGGCCGCCTTCCTGGCCGGCAAGTACGGCGTGCCGGAATCCGCGGTGCGTTTCGAAGCCGGCCAGGTATGGCTGGGCGAGCAGGCCATCGCTTTCGCCGAAGCCGCGCGCCAGACCTGGTTTGCGCGCGTGTCGCTATCCAGTGCCGGCTTTTATGCGACGCCGAAAATCCACTACGACGCCAAAACCATGTTCGGCCGGCCCTTCTTCTATTTTGCCTACGGCGCCGCGGTGTCCGAAGTGGCCATAGACACCCTGAGCGGCGAGCACAAGTTATTGCGCGTGGACATCCTGCACGACGTCGGGCGCTCGCTGAATCCGGCCATAGATTTGGGGCAGATAGAAGGCGGTTTCCTGCAGGGCGCGGGTTGGCTCACCAGCGAAGAACTATGGTGGGACAGCCGCGGCGAACTGAAAACCCACGCGCCGTCCACCTACAAAATTCCGGCCGCCAGCGACTGGCCGGCCGACGCCCGCATCGAATTGCTGGAGCATGCCGACAACCGCGAGGACACCATATTCCGCTCCAAAGCCGTGGGTGAGCCGCCGCTCATGCTGGCCATGTCGGTATTTCATGCCCTGCGCGAAGCCGTGGCCGCGGCCGGCGGCGCGGCCGCCGCGCTGCGCCTCATGGCGCCGGCCACGCCGGAGGCGGTGCTGGCAGCCCTGGGCGGGCTGGAAGGGGCGCCGCGGTGAGCGACTGGGTCGCACATTTGCTGCCGCAACTCGAGGCCGGGCGGCCTGTCGTGCGCATGGCGGTGGCGGCGGTCAAGGGGTCGGCGCCGCGCGAACCCGGCGCCACCATGCTGTTCTGGCGCGATGCCGGGGGCGGCGCCTGCGCGCGCGGCTCCGTGGGCGGCGGCCACCTGGAAGCGCGCGCGCTGGAAATCGCCCTGCATTTGCTTGCGCCGGGCAGCGCGCCGCGCCATGCCGAGCGCTTCGTGCTGGGCGCGTCGCTGGGACAATGCTGCGGCGGCGCCGTGGAACTGTACTGGGAACGTTACGACCGCCCGGACCAGGCGCCGGCCCTGGATGCTTCGGCCCTGGCGGCCGGCCGCCTGCGCTAGTGCGCGCTGGATGGCAGCGGCCGCGACTGGCTGTGCGACCTGGACGGCTGGGGCGCGGCCGGTTTGCCGGCGCCGCCGGCCGCCGTCGCGGGTTTCGTGCTGCAAGCCGGCCTGCGTTATTTCGTCGAACGCCTGCAGGACACCCGCACGCCTCTGTGGCTTTATGGCGCCGGCCACGTCGGCCGCGCGCTGGTGCGGGTGCTGGCCGAACTGCCGTTCCGCATCACCTGGGTGGATAGCCGCGAGGACTATCTGGAAGACGCCATGGCGCAACTGGCCGTGGCGGAACAGGTGGAAGCGCAATGGACCGACGATCCGGCCGGAATGGCGGCCGCGGCGCCGGCCGGTGCCTGGCATCTGGTCATGACCCACAGCCACGCCCAGGACCTGGACATTTGCGCGGCCGTGCTGGCGCGCAACCATTTCGGCTTTGCCGGCCTGATAGGATCGCGCAGCAAGGCGGCGCGCTTTCGCCAGCGCCTGAGCGAACGCGGCGTGCCGGCCGCGGCGCTGGCGCGGCTGGTTTGCCCCATAGGCGTGGCCGGCATCAAATCCAAATTGCCCACGGCGGTGGCGGTGGCGGCGGCGGCGCAGTTGCTGCAACTGCGCGAACAGCACGCGCTGGCCGCAAACGAAATTGCCTACGGAGCCATGTCGCGATGAATGCCCCAGCGCCCCCGGGCGGCACGCCGCCGCGCCTGCAGCTTACCGGCATCAGCAAAATTTACCCGTCCGTCGTCGCCAACGACAAGGTCAATCTGACCGTGCAGGCCGGCGAAATTCATGCCGTGCTGGGCGAGAACGGCGCCGGCAAAAGCACGCTCATGAAAATCATTTACGGCGTGACCCATCCCGACGCCGGCGAAGTTTTCTGGGAAGGCCGGCCGGTGCATATCGAGTCGCCGCGCGCCGCGCGCAAGCTGGGCATAGGCATGGTGTTCCAGCACTTTTCGCTGTTCGAAACGCTCACCGTGGCGGAAAACATTTCGCTCGCCATGGACGAAAAAGCCGCGCCGGCCGCGCTGGCGCCGCGCATCAAACAGGTGTCGGAGGACTACGGCCTGCCCGTGGACCCCATGCGCCTCGTGCACAGCATGTCGGTGGGCGAGCGCCAGCGCGTGGAAATCGTGCGCTGCCTGTTGCAGCAGCCCAAGCTGCTCATCATGGACGAGCCCACTTCGGTGCTCACGCCGCAGGCGGTACTCAAACTGTTCGAATCGCTGCGCCGGCTGGCGGCCGAAGGCTGCAGCATTCTGTACATCAGCCACAAGCTGGACGAAATCCAGGCGCTGTGCGACCAGGCCACCGTGCTGCGCGCGGGCCGCCTGTCCGGCACCGCCAGGCCCAAACAGGAAACGCCGCGCTCGCTGGCCGAACTGATGATAGGCAAAGAACTGCCGGTATGCCATCTGGAGCCCAGGCCCACGGCCGAGGTGCGTCTGGCCCTGCGCAAACTGAACCTGAACAGCGACGACCCCTTCGGCACCGCGCTCAAGGACCTCGACCTGGAAGTGCGCAGCGGAGAAATCGTCGGCATCGCGGGCATTTCCGGCAACGGCCAGCAGGAATTGCTGAAGGCGCTGTCCGGCGAGGCGCGGCTCGCCGACCCCGCGGCGCTGCAAATCATGGGCCAGGACGCCGGTGGGCTGGACCCCGCCGCGCGGCGCGAACGGGGCCTGTGCTTCGTGCCCGAAGAACGCCTGGGGCGCGGCGCGGTGCCGGATTTGTCCCTGGCCGACAACGCGCTCCTTACCGGCTACGTGCCGCAGTACGGCACCGGCATGGTGCGCCGCGGGCTGGTGCAGCGCGCCGCGGTAACGGATTTCGCGCGCAAGGTGATCGAGCGCTTCAACGTGAAGTGCGGCGGCGCCGGCGCGGCGGCGGGTTCATTGTCGGGCGGCAATCTGCAGAAATTCATCGTCGGCCGCGAAACCCTGCTGGCGCCCAAACTCATGGTGGTCGCTCAGCCCACCTGGGGCGTGGATATCGGCGCCTCCATGCTGATACGCCAGGCCATCATAGATTTGCGCGATGCCGGCGTGGCGGTGCTGGTGCTGTCCGAAGAACTGGAGGAATTGTTCATGATGAGCGACCGCATCGCCGTGCTGGCCGACGGCCGGCTGTCGCAGGCCGTGCCCATCGCCAGCACCAGCGTGAATCAGATCGGCATCTGGATGAGCGGCACTTTCGCCGCCAGCGCAGACGGAGGTGCACACCATGCTCAGGCTTGAAGCGCGCCCGGAACCTTCGCGCGCCATGATGGTGGCGTCGCCCTTGATCGCCGCGGCGGCCATGCTGGTTACCGGCTCCATCCTGTTCCGCTTTCTGGGCCAGGAGCCGCTGCATGCGTTTTATGTGTATTTCGTGCTGCCCGTGACCAGCGCCTACGGCCTCGGCGAACTGTTGCTGAAAGCCACCCCGCTGGTGCTGTGCGGCGTCGGCCTGGCACTGGGTTTTCGCGCCAGCGTGTGGAACATCGGCGCCGACGGCCAGCTCACCATGGGCGCGGTGGCGGCCGGCTGCGTGGCGCTGTACTTTCAGGACGTGGAATCGCACTGGGTGCTGCCGCTCATGCTGCTGGCCGGCGCCCTGGGCGGCATGCTGTGGGCGGCAATCCCGGCGCTGTTGCGCACGCGCTTCAACACCAGCGAAATTCTGGTCAGCCTGATGCTGGTGTATGTCGCCTACCTGTTCCTGAGCTACACCGTGCACGGTCCGTTGCGCGACCCCGACGGCTATAACTTCCCGCAGTCGAAAATGTTCAGCGACTCGGCCTTGCTGCCGCTGCTGTTCGAAGGTTTGCGGGTAAATCTGGCGTTCGTGCTGGCGCTGGTTCTGGTCGCGGGCGCGTGGTTTTTCTGCAGCCGCAGTTTTGCCGGCTATCGCATGCAGGTAAGCGGCATGGCGCCGGCCGCGGCGGCCTATGCCGGTTTCGGCGAAACGCGCAATGTCTGGCTGGCGTTCATGATTAGCGGCGCCACCGCCGGCCTGGCCGGCGTGGGCGAGGTGGCCGGGCCCATCGGCCAGCTGCAGCCCGCCATACCGGGCGGCTACGGCTTCGCGGCCATCATCGTGGCCTATGTGGGCCGCCTGCATCCGCTCGGCGTGCTGCTGGCGGCGCTATTGATGTCGCTGCTCTACATAGGCGGCGAATCGGCGCAGATGGAATTGCAACTGCCTTCGGCCATTACCGGCCTGTTCCAGGGCCTGTTGCTGTTCTACCTGCTGGCGGCCGACCTGTTCATCCATTACCGCTTCAAGCCGCGCCTGCGCGAGGCGCCGGTGGCGGCGGCCAAGCCGGCCGAGGAAGGCGTTTGATGCGCGCGCCGGACTGGCCGCCCGCAGGGCGCGTGCTTGTTGCCTCGCCGGGCAGGTCGCGCAGCGACAGGAGTGCAGATCAATGAATGTTGAACACCTCATCCCGTTTCTGGCCAGCACCGCGGGTGCCGCCACGCCGCTCATACTGGCCGCCCTGGGCGAACTGGTGACCGAGCGCTCCGGGGTGCTGAACCTGGGTGTGGAAGGCATGATGCTGGTCGGCGCGGTATGCGGCTTCATCGCCACGCTGGCGAGCGGCAGCGCCAGTTTCGGCCTGCTGGTGGCGGCGCTGGCGGCCATGGCGGCCAGCATGATATTCGCGTTTCTGGTGCTCACGCTGCAAACCAATCAGGTCGCCACGGGACTGGCGCTCACGCTGTTCGGCGTGGGCCTGTCGGCATTCGTGGGGCGCGATTTCGCCGGCCAGACGGTGCCGCCGCTGGAACATTTGCACTTTCCGGTTTTATCCGATCTGCCTTTCCTGGGGCCGCTGTTGTTCCGCTTCGATGCGCTGGTCTATGCCTCGGTGCTGGCGGTGCCGCTGGTGGGCTACATCCTCACGAAAACCCGGCTCGGCCTGGTTATCCGCGCCATCGGCGAAGCGCCGGCCAGCGCCCACGCCATAGGTTATCCGGTGATCGCGCTGCGCTACGCCATGGTGCTGTTCGGCGGCGCGCTGGCGGGCATCGCCGGCGCCTATCTGTCGCTGGGGCTGACCCCCATGTGGGTGGAAGGCATGACCGCCGGGCGCGGCTGGATCGCCCTGGCGCTGGTGGTGTTCGCGACCTGGAAGCCGCGCGGCGTGCTGCTGGGCGCCTATCTGTTCGGCGGCGTGACGGTGCTGCAGTTTCACGGCCAGGGCTTCGGCCTGGCGATACCTTCGCAGTTCCTGTCCATGCTGCCGTATCTGGCCACCATCGTGGTGCTGGTGCTCATATGCCGCGACCCGCGCACCATATTGCTGAACAAACCCATGTCGCTGGGACAGAACTTCAAGGCCGACAGCTAATGTCGCGCCACCTGGTCCGTGGCGAACTGCTGCACTTCCTGAGCGATCCGGGCGCAGGCGCCAGCGCGGCTTATGAGCACCATGGCGACGGCGCCCTGCTGCTGGAAAACGGCCGCATCCTGCGCTGCGGGCCCTGGGCCGAACTGCGCGCGGCGGCGCCCGAGGCGCCTTGCACGGACCACAGCGGCTGCCTCATATTGCCCGGCCTGATCGACTGCCATATCCACTATCCGCAAACCGACGTGATCGCCTCGCCCGGCCACGGCCTGCTGGACTGGCTGGAGCGTTACACCTTTCCGGCCGAGCGGCGCTTCGCCGACCCGGCCCACGCCGCCCAGGCGGCCGAATTTTTCTGCGACGAACTGCTGCGCAACGGCACCACCACGGCACTGGTGTTCGGCAGCGTGCATGCGGAATCCGTCGATGCCTTTTTCGGCGTGGCGCGCCGGCGCCGGCTGCGCATGGTCGCGGGCAAGGTGCTCATGGACCGCAACTGCCCGGATTACCTGCAGGACACCGCGCAATCGGCTTACGACGACAGCAAGCGCCTGCTTGCCGCGTGGCAGGGCGTGGAGCGCCTGGGCTATGCGCTCACGCCGCGTTTCGCCATCACGTCCAGCGAAGCGCAACTGGAAGCCGTGGCCGCGCTGGCGCGGGAATATCCGGATGTGTGCGTGCACAGCCATCTGGCCGAGAACGCCGCCGAGGTGGATTGGGTGCGCCGGCTGTTCCCCTGGAGCCGCAGCTATCTGGATGTGTACGAGCACTACGGGCTGTTGCGGCCGCGCGCCGTGTACGCCCATTGCATACACCTGGACCAAACCGACCGCGCGCGCATGGCGGCGAGCGGCGCCATGGCGGCATTCAGCCCCACTTCCAACCTGTTTTTGGGCAGCGGTCTGTTCGACCTGGGCAGCGCGCTCGGCGCCGGCATGCGCGTGGGCATCGCGACCGACGTGGGCGGCGGCAGCAGTTTCAGCATGCTGCGCACCCTGGCCGCGGCCTATGCGGTGGCGCATCTGAAAGGCTATGTGCTGAGCGCGCTGCGCGCTTTCTATCTGGCCACGCTGTCCGGCGCCATGGGCCTGGGCCTGGACCATGTGATAGGCAATTTCCTGCCCGGCAAGGAAGCCGATTTCATCGTGCTCGATCCGGCCGCCACGCCGCTATTGGCGCGGCGCATGGCCAGCGCGGCCAGCCTGGAGGAAAAGCTGTTCCTGTGGCTTACCCTGGGCGACGACCGGGCCATACGCGCCACCTACATACTCGGCGAGGCGCAATGGATAAGGCCGTCGTGAGCGCCTCAAGGGTCGGCGATTTTGGCTTCGAGCCGGAATGCGGCGATGCGATCTATCTGCACCAGCGCCTCGGCGAATTCCTGTTCCGGCGCGTGGGCCAGCCGGCGTTCGAGCGCCGCGATAATTTCCTGCCGGCCCAGGCCGCGCACGGCGATCACGAAAGGAAAGCCGAAGCGCACGCCATAAGCCTGGTTCAAACGCGTGAGCGCGGCAAATTCTTCCGCGCTGCACTGGTCCAGCCCGGCGCCGGCCTGTTCGCGCCTGGAATCCGCGGTCAATTCGCCGCGTATGGCCGCCTTGCCGGCCAGTTCCGGGTGGGCGCGTATGAGCGCGAGCTTTTCGGCCCGGCTGGCCGCCGCCAGCACGCCGGCCATGGCCTGCTGCAGCGCGGCCCGGTCGGCGTAAGGCCGTGCCGCCCAGGCGCGCTCGGCCACCCAGGGCGAATGCTCGTAAATGTCGCCCAGGCAAGCCGTGAAAGCGGCCTGATCCATGGCGCTCAGGGCGGCGGGCGTAATGCGGTCGGCGGTCATGGCGCGGCTCCGGAAGGACGAACCCCCAGTGTAAATGTTGCGCCGCGCCATAACCGCGGCGACGGAAAAAATAGAAAGTGCGTAGCTTGCAATCCCTGCAGGGATTGCAAGCTACATGGTCCGATCCCCCGTAGCACCTTGCTTATCCCCGCCGAGGCGGGAATCCAGGCGCGCTTGCCTGACCGCGAGAGCCCGGGTAATTCCAATCAAACCGGCAGGTCGGGCGGTGTCAGGGCGCTCTGCCGCCACAAAGGCCGCGAGCAATCGATAGATTCGGATGCGGGTTCAATTTTTAGTTGGACCAAGTCTATCCTTGCGCCGCACCATGACCGCTGCGCAGCCAAAAACAGGAAACCGATATGGCAAAACTGAGCACTCACGTGCTGGATACGGCCGCCGGCATACCCGCCGCCGGCATGGCATTCCGGCTGGAACGGCTGGACCCGGACGGGCCGGTGCTATTGAAGCGCGGCAGCACCAATGCCGACGGCCGCAACGACGGCCCGCTGCTGGCGGCGGACGAAATGCAGGCCGGCCGCTACGAGTTGCATTTCGAAGTGGCGGCGTATTTCCGTGCCCGCGGCGTGGCCCAGAACGAGCCGCCTTTCCTGGACATAGTCACCCTGCGCTTCGGCATCGCCGACCCGGCCGGCAATTACCACGTGCCGCTGCTGGTGTCGCCCTGGAGCTACAGCACTTACCGCGGCAGCTGAGGACCCTCCATGCACGCTTATGTCATCGACTGGGCCAGTCTGCTGTTGCGCTGGCTGCACCTGATTACCGGCATCGCCTGGATAGGTTCGTCGTTCTATTTCGTCTGGCTGGACAACAGCCTGAAGCCGCCGCAAGACCCGGAACTGCAGCGCAAGGGCGTGTCGGGCGAACTATGGGCGGTGCACGGCGGCGGCTTCTACAACCCGCAAAAATACCTGGTCGCGCCCGCCACCCTGCCGGCCGAACTGCACTGGTTCAAGTGGGAGTCCTACTCCACCTGGATTACCGGCTTCCTGCTCATTTCCACGCTGTACTACAGCCAGGCCGCCACCTGGATGATAGATCCGGCGCGCGCGGCCATCAGCCCGGGCATGGCCGTGGCGCTGGGTCTCGCCACCCTGGCCGGCGGCTGGCTGGTGTATGACCTGTTGTGCCGGCTGCTGCTGGAACGCAGTCAGCTATTGTTCGGCGCCATTTACTACGTGTTCGTGGTGGCGGTGGCTTTCCTGCTCACGCAACTGCTGTCCGGCCGCGCGGCCTTCATACATGTGGGCGCGATGATCGCCACCACCATGTCGGGCAACGTGTTTTTCTGGATCATTCCGGGCCAGAAAAAAACCATCGCCCAGATGCAGCGCGGCGAAGCGCCGGACCCCATACACGGCAAGCGCGCCAAACAGCGCAGCGTGCACAACAACTATCTGACGCTGCCGGTGCTGTTCTGCATGATCAGCAACCACTATGCCTTCACTTACGGCCACCC
>JAEUNN010000573.1 GCA_016791085.1 Rhodocyclaceae bacterium
TCCCGGCAGCCTGGGCATACTGATAGGCGGCCTCGGCACCATGTGCCCGGAGCGGCGTCAGGACATCGTGCAACTGGGCGGCCGTACCATCGTTTCGGGCACCCTGGCCGCCTGCATGACGGCGGCGGTGGTGGGCACCATATACTGAGCTTGCGATGTGGCGTACCAAGTTGGGCTAGGCCAACGCAGCCAAGGGACGCGCCTGCGGTGCGTTTTCGCCTCACGCAGGCTAAAGGCCCTCGAACCATTGACTCTGGCGTGCCTCTACTCTGAGTTTGGCACTCTGCGGTTCCTCGCGCACGCCACGCGCGGGCAGAATTAATGCCACCCCTGACAGCTCAGGGTACGGTGGCAAATGTATCCCTGAAATCCGCTGGGACTGTGTCCATTCGGACCAATTAGCTGCCTGGGACTATTTGCGCAATTTGCTATACGTTGCCGCATGCGCCGTCAGCGAGGCAGCGAACATGGTGAACCCCAACTCCGGATTTGGCTCGGTAAACCGGCCCTTCAACCCACCCGTCTTATCGGAGAGCAGCAGGCACGCACCATCGTACAGCCGCTCGCGAACAAGCCGCTCGCAAAAAATCGCATAGCGCTGCGCGTAAGACGTTTTCTTGAATTCGGTGAAAACTTCAAAATGGGGTTCATCGACGCGCACCGGTGCTCTTGATTTCGGCGTATCTTCGAGCAACATCAACCAGCCGAGCCAGGGACGCTGCGCCGGTTTGAATTTCCCTTCCCGGTAAGCGGTAAGCAGATCCGCAGAATTGCCCAGCGCTTCTTCGACGCGATTATTGAAATTGTTTCCGAACGATGGGCCGACATGCGCCTTGAACTCTATGCCGGCCAACAACACACGATCGACGACAACGACCAGATCCCAATTTTTGGTCGGCCGGAAATATCCCGGTAAGGTCGTTGCCCCTGTATATATCGTACTATCTGGCAGTCCTGCGTCACACAAAATGCGTGTCAGTAACCCTATGAAACCGTCGAGGTGCTTCCCTCCCGTGACGGCGCTGCGGTTTCCGGCATCTTTGGTTCCCGAAGCAGCCCCTTGCCTTTCATGCTGCTGCGATCTGACCTTCCAGAAATGCCGAACGGCTTTTGCGACGCCGTCGCTATAGTCCATTTGCGGGCCCGCCGGACTCTACGCTAATGCTGCAATTGCCGAACAATGAGGAGGTTTCGTGCCCGACACGTCGTGCCGCGGCATCAAAATAATGCGGGTCCACCTCGACGCCAATAGAATGACGCCCCCATTTCGCTGCGGCAGCCGTAGTTGTCCCCGTGCCAAGGAAAGGATCCAGCACGACGTCACCCACGAACGAGAACATGCGTATCAGTCGTTCTGCCAATTCCTGGGGATAAGGCGCTGGATGACTGCGCGTGGACGCGCCCGTCAGGCCGGACCAGATGGATTGAAACCACTGTTTGTGATTGTCGTCGGAAATGACCGACAGCACGCGTGTCGCCACGTCCGGTTTGCGATAACCGCCCGGTTTGCGCTCCATCAATATAAACTCGATGTCATTCTTGATGACTGCATTGGGTTCGTACGGCTTGCCCAGAAAACCGCCGCCATTTCCGGATGCTTCGAAAACGGCATTGGAAATCTTGTACCAGATGATCGGAGCAAGATTGTCGTATCCGATTTTTCGACAATGTTCCTGGATCGACGCATGCAATGGAATGACCGTGTGCCGTCCGTCGTTCTGCCGCCGCGACAAACATACGTCACCCACGACGCACACTAAACGGCCGCCCGGCACCAACACACGGAAACAATGCTCCCATACCTTGTCGAGCTCGCGCAGGAAATTTTCGTAGTCCTGCACGTCCCCAAGTTGCCCCTCGTGGTCGTTGTATTTTTTGAGCGTCCAATACGGTGGCGACGTTACGATCAGATGCACGGATGCGTCGTCTATGAACGAAAGATTGCGTGCATCACCACGTATCAGGCGATGCCCCGTCGGCACCTGCTGTACTGCAGCCTCGATCTGTGCGAGCAGCTTTTTATCCTTGGCAATGCGTGGAATATCGGTCTGCGGATTTTCCAGCTGGGCGACCGCGGCGGGAAGAAAGCTCTGATGTTGGGGTGGGGCGGTCATCAGCATGGTGGTTCCAATTCGACAGATTTGGTCTTGCAATCGGGCCGAATGTACTCGGCGAGCAGCCGGCTCGGGCATGCTAGGAAGGAGCGTACTTTACACGCGATTGCGCTTTGCCTGACACAGCTGTCGGGATTTGCTGCCGCGTTCCGGACAGCCCGGACTGCAGCGATCGCGGATTACGTCTTGGTTTGGCAACCGGCGCGAATCACCCGTGGCGCAGTTTCATCGCCAGGATGAATCCGGCCAGGATAAGCGTGACCGCGTTCGCGGCCACGACCGCGACCGAACCTATCAAAAACCCGTACACGAGCCACAGCAGCACGCCCAGCGTGAATAGCGCGTACATGCCCAGCGATATGTCGCGCGTGGAGCGCGTGGCAAGTATGCGGCGCGCCTGGGGGAAAAACGCGATCGTGGTGAGGGTGCCGGCGACCAG
>JAEUNN010001122.1 GCA_016791085.1 Rhodocyclaceae bacterium
CAACATATCCGAAACTTTGAGCCGCGTGCCCGGCGTGGCCGTAGGCAGCCGCGAAACCTATGCGCAGGAACAGCAACTTACCATGCGCGGCTTCGGCGCACGCTCGCAATTCGGCGTGCGCGGCATACGCCTGCTTGCCGACGGCATTCCGGCCAGTACGCCGGACGGTCAGGGCGGCACCGGCCTGTTCGACCTGTCCTCGGCCTCCCGCATCGAAGTGCTGCGCGGCCCGTTCTCCGCGCTGTACGGCAACCACTCGGGCGGCGTGGTGCAGGTGTTCACCGAGGACGGCCCGGCCCAGCCCACGTTGAGCGGCTCAATCATGGGCGGCTCCTGGGGCACGCTGCGCGAAGCATTGAAGTTCGGCGGCACGGCCGGAGCGCTGAATTACCTCGGCAGCATGTCGAATTTTGAAACCGGCGGCTATCGCGATCATTCCGCCGCAACCAAACAGCAGGCCAACGTGAAGTTGCGCTACGCCCTGTCCGAATCGACCTCGCTCACCCTGGTCGGCAATTACCTGAATCAGCCCAACAACCAGGATCCGCTGGGATTGACCGAGGCGCAGGTAGCGCAGAATCGCCGTCAGGCCGATGCCGTTTCCGGCACCTTCGATACGCGCCGCTCGCTGCGCAACCAGCAGGGCGGCGTGATACTGGACACGCGCCTGAGCGCGCAGGACAGTTTGCGCGCCAGCGTGTATCTGGGCCGGCGCAGCAACGAACAGTTTCTTGCCATACCGGTGGGCGCACAGAACGTGATACGTGCCGCCGGCGGGGTAAGCGTTTTCGACCGCGATTATTGGGGCACGGCCCTGCGCTGGACGCGCCGCAGCGGCAGCGTGACGACCACGGTGGGCGCCGACTATGACTACGCCACCGAAGATCGCTACGGCTACCGCAACGACAATGGGGTCAAAGGCGCCATCAAGCGCGATGAAACCAACAAGGTGGATCAGAGCGGCGCCTACGCCCAGGCGGAATGGACCTTCCTGCCAGACTGGAGCCTGTCCGGCGGACTGCGCTACACGCGTCTCGGTTTCGACTCGCGCGACCGTTTCATCTGCACCACCACCCAGATTTCCGCGCCGGGCACGGCTCCCGGCCTGTGCAGCGGTTCAAGCGTGGCAATCACGGGCGCCAACGGGAATCCGGACGACAGCGGCAGTGTGAGTTATTCGGCCTGGACCCCGGCAGCCGGCCTGCTCTGGAAAGTCAATCCGGCAGTCAATCTGTACGCCAACGTCGGGCGCAGTTTCGAAGCGCCGACCTTGATAGAACTCGCTTACCGGCCGGACGGCCGCAGCGGACTGAATTTCGATCTGCGCCCGTCGACCAGCACGCATTATGAAGTCGGCGCCAAAAGCATCCTGATGTCGGACGTACAAATTACCGCATCCGTGTTCGAAATCGAGACCCACAAAGAGATAGTGATATTCAGCAACGCGGGCGGACGCACCACCTATCAGAACGCGGGCGACACGCGCCGGCGCGGATTCGAGATTGCCGTGGACGCCCCGCTGCCGGCCGGTCTGAACGCCTACTTTGCGGCGACCTGGCTGGAAGCCAAGTTCCGTGACTCGTTCCGGTCCTGCTCGCCGATTCCGCCCGCCACCACCTGCGCCGCACCGAATGTCACGATAGCGGCGGGCAACCGCATTCCTGGCATACCCAGCTACACC
>JAEUNN010001138.1 GCA_016791085.1 Rhodocyclaceae bacterium
CAGAGCGCGCTGCCCTGTTGGGAGCCGCCCATGGATATTTACGAGCGCGACGGCGAACTTACGCTGGTGCTGGCGCTGCCCGGCGTGAGCGCCGAGCACATAGAAGTGCTGCTGGACGGCGAGCATCTGATCGTGCGCGGCGAACGCCCCATCCCGCATGCCGTGCGCAATTCCTACATACACCGGCTGGAAATGCCCTACGGCCGCTTCGAGCGCAACATCGTGCTGCCGGCCGGCACTTTCGAGGCCGCCGCCAGGCAGTTCGAGAACGGCTGCCTCACCCTGGTATTCAAACCGCGCCGGGGCGCCTGACATGAACAACAGCACCGCCATGCAGGCAGCCGCCCCCGAGCAGGCCGCAACGGCGCCGCCGGCACTAGGCTACGACCTGCCGCCGCAAGCTTTGCCCATCCTGCCGGTGCATGACCTGGTGCTGTTCCCCGGCGTCGTCCATCCCATAGGCATAGGGCGCGAAGCGTCGGTGCGCGCGGCCCAGCACGCCATGCGCGCGGAGCGCCCGATAGGCGTGCTGTTGCAGCGCCAGCCCGGGCCGCAGCTGCCGGACATGGACAGCATGCACGCCGTCGGCACTTCGGCCGACATCGTGCGCTACGCCACCGTGGCGGACGGCAACCACGTAATCATTTGCCGCGGCGAAAAGCGCTTTCGCGTCGGCAAATTTCTGCCCGGCTACCCGTTCGCGGTGGCCGAGGTGGAATGGCTGGACGAACCCGAAGACTGGGACGACCAGATCGAAGCACGCTTCCTGCAACTCAAGCAGCGCACCCTGGACACCCTGGACATGCTGCCTCAGGTATCCGCCGACCTGGTCGCTGCGGTACGCCAGATCAAGGCGCCGGGGGGACTGGCCGACCTGGTCGCCAGCGTGATCGACTTCAAGCTGTCCGACCAGCAGCGCGTGCTGGAAACCGTACCGCTCGTGGCGCGCCTGGACCTGGCCTTGCGCCTGCTGGCACAGCGCATATCGGTCCTGCAACTGGCGCGCGAAATCGACACGCGCACCCAGGCGACCATAGACGAACACCAGCGCGAATATTTTCTGCGCGAACAATTGCGCTCGATACGCCACGAACTGGGCGAAGGCGAGGACGCTCACAGCAGCGACATCGCGCACCTGCGCGAACAGCTGGAACAGGCGCAACTGCCCGCGGAGGCGCAGCAACAGGCCGGGCGCGAACTTGACCGGCTCGAACACCTGCCCGAAGCCGCGGCCGAATATTCCATGCTGCGCACCTATATCGAATGCCTGCTGGAACTGCCGTGGCACGCGCCCGCGCCGGAGCACATCGATCTGCGCGCCGCGCGCGCCGTGCTGGACGCCGACCATTACGGCCTGGAACAGATCAAGAAGCGCATCGTCGAATTTCTTGCCGTGCGCCAGCTCAATCCGGACGGGCATGCGCCCATCCTGTGTTTCGTGGGGCCGCCCGGCGTGGGCAAAACCTCGCTGGGCCAGTCCATCGCGCGCGCGCTGGGCCGCAAATTCGTGCGGCTGTCGCTGGGCGGCGTGCACGACGAAGCGGAAATACGCGGGCACCGCCGCACCTATGTCGGCGCGCTGCCCGGCAACATACTGCAGAGCGTGCGCAAGGCCGGCTCGCGCGGCGCGGTCATGATGCTGGACGAAATCGACAAACTTGGCGCGGGCCTGCACGGCGACCCGGCGGCGGCCTTGCTGGAAGTGCTGGACCCGGAACAGAACCACAGTTTTCGCGACAACTATCTGGCCGTGCCTTTCGATCTGTCGCGCATGTTGTTCATCACCACCGCCAACGTGCAGGACAACATTCCGGCTGCCCTGCTCGACCGCATGGAAACGCTGGAACTGCCCGGCTACACGCAGGAAGAAAAGATCGAGATCGCGCGGCGCTACCTGGTGCCGCGGCAGTTGCGCGAAAACGGCCTGAACACGCAACAACTGACGATCGCCGACGCCGCGCTGGGCGCCGCGATTGCCGACTACACGCGCGAAGCCGGCGTGCGCGGGCTGGAACGCCAGATCGCCGCGATTTGCCGCCATGCCGCCGTGCGGATTGCGGACGGCACGCTGACCAGCCTGCACGTGGATGCCGCGGATTTGTCCGCGCTGCTCGGTGCGCCGCGCCATGCCAGCGAAATCGCGCTGCGCGCCGGCCTGGCCGGCGTCGCCACGGGCCTCGCCTGGACCCCGGCCGGAGGCGACATCCTGTTCATAGAGGCGAGCCGCGTGCCGGGCAGCGGCAAACTGATATTGACCGGCCACCTGGGCGACATCATGAAAGAATCCGCCCAGGCCGCCCTCACGCTGGTCAGGACGCGCGCGGCCGAACTGGGTCTGGACGCCGCGCAATTCGAAACCAGCGATGTGCACGTGCATGTTCCGGCCGGTGCCATACCCAAGGACGGTCCCAGCGCCGGCGTGGCGCTGTTCATCGCGCTGGCTTCGCTGTATTCGGGGCGCGCCGCGCGCGCCGACACCGCGCTTACCGGCGAAATAAGCTTGCGCGGTCTGGTACTGCCGGTAGGCGGCATACGCGACAAGGTGCTGGCCGCGATGCGCGCGGGCATCGCCCGCGTCGCCCTGCCCGCGCGCAACCGCCGCGAACTGGACGCGGTGCCCGAAGCCGCGCGCGCCCG
>JAEUNN010001142.1 GCA_016791085.1 Rhodocyclaceae bacterium
GCCCTGGGCATAGACGATGGTGCGCGCGCGCACCGACAGCCCATACCACTCGCCGCCCGGCGCGCGCAGGTGGGCCGGTATCGCCGCATCCAGCGCGCTCGAACGTGCCGGCTGCAGCAAGCTTTCGTTGGCGGCCTGCCAGAGATTGCCGGCATCCACCGTGATGAGCAGGTCGGCCGGGGTATTCGCCCCCTCGCTCTTGAGCCGCGCGAGCAGCGGCCCTTCCTTGTCGGTGAGCAGCTTGACCTCTATGCCGGTGTCGCGCGTGAAGGCGTCGAACAGAGGCTTGATGAGCTGTTCGTTGCGTGCGGAATAGACGGTAATGGATTCTGCATGGGCCATGGATGCGCCGAACAGCAGGGCAGGCAACAGATACTTGAGCATCGAAATCGATCCAAAAAGCGCAAGGGAATTGCAAGTCTACCGCAAATGAGAAATTGTTGGAATTGAGAATTGTTCTTATCAATGCGCGGGATTTCCTGGCGCGGCTGCCGCCTGGTCCGGGCCTGCGCCTGGCGCGCCGGGCGCGTCACACAACCGCGGCGAAACTTGTACACAAGCTTGCCTATCCTGCGCGCGGGGCCGCCGCGAACTAGCGATATTGCGCGGCCGTGATGAACTGGCTGAACGTTTCGCACCACACGATCACCGTGGTGTAGCGCGACGGATCGACCGTGTCCGGCAGCGGAACCAGAAAGTTGCTGAAGGTTTTCACCTCACCCACGCGCACCATGTCCGGCTTGAGGCGCTGGAAATCGGCTTCGGTTTCGACGAATTGCGGCGCGAGGTAGAGCTTGTAGTCCGGTCCGGGCGCAAGTTCGCCCTCGAACCAGATGTGCCTGGAGCCTATCGATACGGTGCCTTCGCCCCAGTGCAGCGTGTCGCTGTCCTTGAGGTCGCGGCGGAACTTGCCGGTGTAGCGCGCCGCCCCCGTCTGGGTCGCAAGGTCGGCGGCAGAGGGCGCGGGCGGGGCGATCCAGATCGGCAGAAAGTACACGCCCAGCGCAAAACCCAGGGCCAGCGCGCCCAGGTGCGAGGCGACAAGAATGAGCTTTTTCATGGCGCGTGTAGGGGTCGGCAAAGTTCTGACGGCAGCGAGCTTACACCCGCAAGCGCGGCCGGGAAGCGGGCGCGCGTTTTTTACCTGGCGCGTTCCGCCGCGCGTGCCGGACCGCGGAATTCGCGCCGTGCCTCGGAACTGCGCAGGGCCGGCGCCGCTCCAAGCCTGACCTAGGCTACAGCCGGCGCGACTGCGCCGGGTGGCGCGAGCGTGCGACTCCGGCTGGCTGCATACCTTGGCAGAGGAGTATCGTCATGTCCCCCGCGAATTTGCCCCGCATGTTTCTATCCGAAACCGATGGTTGGACCGATGTGGTCCGTATCCAGCCCAGCGTCACGAAAATGCTGCTGTTCGTGGTCGCGCCCTTGTCCTTGCTGCCCCCGCTCATGTACGCCTATGCCCACCTCGCGCACCCGGGCAAGGTGATGCCGCTGGTCGAGCCGCCGCTGGGCGGCGGGGAGTTGTTGCTGGTCGGCGCGGTGTTTTTCGCCGTCGAACTGGCGATGGTGGCGCTCATGGCGGCCTACATACAGCGCCTGGCCGAATCGGTGGGCGCGAGCCCCAGCTATAGCGAAGCCTATACGCTGGCCGCCATCGCTCCGATTCCGCTGTGGCTGTCGTCGCTGACGCTGCTGGTGCCCAGC
>JAEUNN010001153.1 GCA_016791085.1 Rhodocyclaceae bacterium
CCTGGGCAAAACCCTGTCGGTCACGAATAGCGCCAATGCCATCATCAACTGGCAAAGCTTTTCGATAGGACGCGGCGAAACCACGCGCTTCATCCAGCCATCGGCTGCAAGCCAGGTTTTGAACCGCGTGACCGGCGGCGACCCGTCGTCGATACTGGGCACGCTCAGTTCCAACGGGCGCGTGTACCTGATCAACCCTAACGGCATCGTGTTCGGCGCCGGCTCGCAGGTCAATGTCGCGGGCCTGGTGGCATCCAGCCTTTCCCTGTCGAATCAGGACTTTCTGGCCGGGCGCCTGGTATTCACCCAGCCCGCCGCGCCGGCCGCAGCGGTGTCCAATCAGGGCAGCATCGTCGCCGCGCCGGGAGGGTCCATCTATCTGGTCGGCCCCGACGTCGAAAATCGCGGCCTGCTGCACGCGCCGGATGGCGCCGTAGTGCTGGCGGCCGGCCAGACCGTACGGCTGGTCAATCCGGCGACGCCGGAAGTGCAGGCGGAACTGACCGGCACGGCCAATGCCGCGGTCAATCTGGGCGAAATTTCCGCGCGCGCGACCGGCCTGTACGGCGCGCTGGTCCGAAGTTCCGGCGATATCGAAGCAAGCCGCGCCAGCGTGGGCGAAAACGGCGTGGTGGTGCTCAAGGCCAGCGACACCGCGCGCGTGTCCGGCCATATATCTGCGCCCGGCGGCACGGTGCGGGTATTGGGCGACAAGGTGGCGCTCGAATCCGGCGCCAAGGTGGACGTATCGGCCGCGGGCGGGGGCGGCAGCGTGCTGGTCGGCGGCGACCTGCAGGGCCGCAACCCGAACATCCCCAATGCCCAAGCCACCTATGTGGCGGCGGATGCGGAAATTCGCGCCGACGCCCTGGGCCAGGGCGACGGCGGCAAGGTGGTGGTGTGGGCGGACGGCACCACGCGCATGTACGGGTCCATATTCGCGCGCGGCGGCGCCCTGGCCGGCAACGGCGGCTTCATCGAAACTTCCGGCAGGCTCGCGCTGGATGTCGCGGGCGCCCGCGTGGACGCCTCGGCACCCTTGGGCGCCAACGGCACCTGGCTGCTCGATCCGGTCTTATTGACCGTGGTGCATGGGTCGGCCAATGCGCTGGCCGGCGGCATGTTCGACCCGGCAACCAACTCCAGCCTGGGCGACACCCAGATCAACACCGCTATTAACGGCGGAACGGACGTCACGATACAGACCAGCGCCGGCGGCGGCGGCAACATCGTGATCAACGGCAGCAGCGATGCCGGCGGCGCGGTCGTGATCGCCAACAGCAATGGCGGCACGCGCAACCTCACGTTCATCGCCAGCGGCGCCGGCAGCACCATCAACATGCGTGCCGGCGCCTCCATTTCGGGCAGCGCGGGCAACGCACTCAACCTTAGCCTGACCGCGGCCGGCGGCAATACGATCAGCGGCACCATCAACGGCGCGGGCGGCACCACGCTGCTCAATTCCGCCACCACGCTGGCTTCGGGCGGCGTATTCCAGAATACCACGCTACAGACCGCCAACGGCGCCACGCTGGCCTTGGCCAATGGCAGCGTGCTGCGCGGCGCCACGCTGGATACCGACGCCAGCGCGACGGGCGCAACCATATCCGTGGAAAATGGCCTGGGCATAGTCGGCGGACGGCGGCTCACGCTGAGCAATGCCGACCTGCGTTTCCAGACCACCTCCGGCCAGTCGCTGGTCAAGGCGGGCGGCAGCGGCAATGCCGAAATTTTGTTTACCGGCTCCAGTTCCGACCAGATTTATTACAACGTGAATTCCGGCAGCCTTACCATCGGTAATGGCGTGTGGATACACGGCAACCAGACCGGCTACGTCTATTCCAGTTCCAGCGGCGGCAGCCTCATCAACAACGGCCTGATCGAGGCCGACACGGCCGGCAAGGCGCTCAACGCCGGCTATAGCAATGCTTTCATCAACGGCCCCACCGGCATACTGCGCGCGAGCGGCGGCAATCTGTTCATTGGCAGTTCGTTCAGCAACACCACCTGGTCCAACCAGAACGCCAACGTCGGCAGCATAGACGCGTCGGGCTCCGGCAATATCAGCTTGCAGGGGAATTTCGCGCGTACCGATCTGGCCGGCCTGCAGGGCGGCGGCGCCACCGTGCAGGTGGTCAATAGTGGCAATACGGGCCTGGATCTGGGCGGCGGCACGCTGGCGCTCACGGCCGCGAGCGGCTCG
>JAEUNN010000596.1 GCA_016791085.1 Rhodocyclaceae bacterium
GCGATCCCGCTCGTAGCGGCCTGGCTGGTGCGCTGAACTGCCGGCGGGCGCACCGCCTCAGCCGGCCGTGCCCACCAGCGCCAGCGCGAGCGGCGTGGTGAGCGCCGACAAGGCCGTGGTGAGCACCAGGCTGGAGGCGACCGGCGCTTCCAGCGTTTTGAACTGGCGCGACATCAGATACACATTCACGCCGGTGGCGAGCGATGCCAGCAGCACGATGGCACGCGTTTCCAGCGGCGGCAGGTGCAACAGGCGCGCCAGACCCCATACCACCAGGGGCTGCAGGATCAGTTTCACGGCCGTCATGGCCAGGCTGACGGACAGCCCGCTGCCTATGCCGTATTCCGCCAGCCCCATGCCCAGGGCCACCAGCGACAGCGGCGTGGCGGCCTGGCCCAGCAGGGCCAGCGGCTGGTCCAGCAGTTCCGGCAGTTTGAAGCCCGAAAGTCCGAGCAGGGTGCCGGACAATATGCCCGCCACGATGGGATTCTTGAGCACGCCCAGCACGGTGCGGACCACGCCGCGCGGGTCCGGCGAGCCATGGCGCGCCCATTCCACCGACACGCTGACCAGGGTCCATAGCGTGAGCGCGTTGAACACGATCACCAGCGCCACCGAGGGCAGGGCCGCGTCGCCGAGCAGGGATTTGGCCAGCGGCAGTCCCAACATGCCGTTATTGGAAAAGATGCCGCCCAGTGCGAACACCGATTGGGCGGCGCCGTCGAGCCGGAACACCATGGCGGCGATCAGGCGGCCCAGGCCGAACACGATGAAACAGCCGCCGAAAAACGCGATGAGCAGGCGCGCGTCCACCGGCGGCAGGCCCGACAGCCCGCTCATCATGCGAAACAGCAACGCCGGCAGACCCACCGAAAACACGAAGCGCGTCAGCCCTTCCGTGACCGGCTTGGGCCATTTGCCGAAGCGCACCAGCGCATAGCCGAGCAATATCAGCGCAAACAGCGGTATGGCGAGCAGGATTTGGTGCAGCAAGGGGTTCATGGCGCGGGCGCTGCCTGGGGCATGGCTGGGCGTATCAGTCTAGCCGGAGAGCAAGGTATGGATGGCATGGCCGAGGAATCTGAGCGCAAACAGCGATGCTTTCCACGCTGTAGCGGTTGGTGTGCACCGCTGGAGCGGCTTGTGGCTACACCGCTGGAGCGGTGAAGGACACGTTCCCACGCTGGAGCGTGGGAACGATCGGAGATAGGTTTTATCGTTCCCACGCTCCAGCGTGGGAATGCATCCCGAGGCGCTCCAGCGCCTCCCCTCGCCGAATTCAAAACCAGAAATCGATATCCCGCTGCAGCGGTTTGTTTACACCGCTGGAGCGGTGAAGGGCACGTTCCCACGCTGGAGCGTGGGAACGAACGGAGATAGGTTTTATCGTTCCCACGCTCCAGCGTGGGAATGCATCCCGAGGCGCTCCAGCGCCTCCCCTCGCCGAACTCAAAACCAGAAATCGTTATCCCGCTGCAGCGGCTTGTTTACACCGCTGGAGCGGTGAAGGACATGTTCCCACGCTGGAGCGTGGGAACGATCGGAGATAGGTTTTTATCGTTCCCGCGCTCCAGCGTGGGAATGCATCCCGAGGCGCTCCAGCACCTCCCCGCGTCGAATTCAAGACCAGAAATCGATATCCCGCTGCAGCGGCTTGTGCGCACCGCTGGAGCGGTGAAGGGCACGTTCCCCCGCTGGAGCGTGGGAACGATCGGAGATAGGTTTTATCGTTCCCGCGCTCCAGCGTGGGAATGCATCCCGAGGCGCTCCAGCGCCTCCCCTCGCTGAACTCAAAACCAGCGATCAATATCCAGCAGTCCCGGTTGCCCCAGATAGTTCCGCGCACTCGAATAGCGCCAATGTTCCGGCGTATCCACATACCCGCGCTTTACCGGATTGGCATGGATATAGTCCAGCTTCTCCCGCATCACGGCTTCGCTGAGTACCATCTCGGCATGGGAACCTTCCTGCCAGAATTGATATTCCCGATCGTCTTTGTGGGCCGTCTTGGCAAATCGCAATCGCGCTAACAGGCGCTCCGCCTTGCAGGTTTCCAGTAGCTCGATAAGCCGGGCCGCGGTGTACGACTTGAAACTGCTTACGCATTTATCCAGATGCGGCGCTTGGGCCACAAAGTGCAGATGATTTTCCAGAATCACATAACCGAAAAGCCGCAAGCCGTCGTGCCGGCGCTGATGCGC
>JAEUNN010001194.1 GCA_016791085.1 Rhodocyclaceae bacterium
AGGCAGCCTCAAAGCCGCCGGCAACAGCCAGCAATTTGCCATTTCCGGTAGTTTCGAATTCGACAAGGCCTTGTTCGACGCGCAGGCCAAACTGTCCGCAAGTTACGTGAAGAAAGGCGACGCGGGCAAATTTTCCGGCAGTGCAGACCTGAAAATCGGCAAAAAGATCACCGGCATAAAAAGCGCCACCATCAACGCGACCATCGACGACGAGGACTTTACGGTCAAGGGCAAGGCGATTACCGATATTCCCGGCATTAAAAGCGTGGACCTGGAAGTAACGGTCAAGGATAGTGTGGTCAAGATAGCCGGCGAAGCAGAGCTGGGCAAAATTCCCGCGGTCAAGTCCGGCAAACTCAAGCTCAATCTGGACAATTCGACCGGCCCCTGGAAACTGGGCGGTACGGTTGAGGCCGAACCGGCGCTCGGCGGCCTGAAGGGGCTGTCCGGCAGTTTGAGTGGCACTTACCAGGACGGAACCGTACTTATCAAGGGCGCGTTCGATTTCGACAACGGCGGCGTGTTTTCCGGCCATTTCGACGCCGGTGCCACCAATGGCGCGGTCGACAAGGACGGTAATCTGATGGCCGGCGGCAAGGCCAGCGACAGTTACAAGGCCTTCGGCAACGCCAAGGTCAAGGCCAAATTCGGCGACAAGATCAGCGGGCAGGTCAGGCTAAAACTGAACCCGGACGGCAGCGTATTGATAGGCGGGCGGGTCACGATGGAATCCGCCGATCTGTTCAAGCGCTACCCGGAAGGCAAGGCGTCCGAAAAGGAACTGGTCGATCTGACCACGCCGAAAATTCCCGTGCCGGGGCTGGCCATTTCATTCGGCGGCGTGGCGATAGGTTTGAACCTGTCCATGCAGGGCCGGGTGTTCAGCGACGCCTGGATAGGCCCCGGCACCCTGTCCGGCGTGTATGTCGATGTGGCGGATTTCGATCCGGCCAAAGCTTCGCTGGATACGCTGAGCTTCAGCGGCGGGGGCAATTTTTCGGTTCCGGCCTATGCCGGCCTGGGCGCCGGTGTGGCGGCGCGCCTTACCCTGGACGCCGGCGTGCTCGCCGTGGGCGGCAAGATAGGCGTGGACGCCAAGGTCGGCGTGGAGCCCAAGGTGGGCGTGGACGTGAAGTTCACCTGGAACCAGGCCGATGGTCTGGACGTGAGCGGCGAAGCGACGGCCAAACTGACGCCGATTCTGGAACTGGGCATTACCGGCGGGGTGTTCGCAGAGGCCACGCTGGTGGTCAAAACCATCACGCTGTGGGAACACAATTTCGACGGGCCCAAAGTCAAGCTGGACCCCGGCATATCGCTGGACGCCAAACTGAAGGCCGGTTACAAGTCCAAAACCGGGGTGTATTTCGAGCCGCCCGAATTCGGCACGCCGAAAATCGAGAAGTCCGATTTTGCCGGAAAAATATTCAGCACCGGCTCGTCTTCGGCCAGCACCACCAATACCGAAACCGGCGAGGACGCCGGCAATACCGACGTGTGCTGGAATGACGGCGGCTCGGGCGCCGGGGCCGGCACGGCCGAGCCGGATTTTTCCGACCAGGAAGATATTTGCCGCGTCATGCGCAAACCTGCGGCGGGCGCCCAGGCCGGCCCCGTCGCCAAGGCCGAGCCTTCCGACCCCGGGCTGCCGGGGGTATCCGCGCCGCCCGGCGGCGGACAGAATGCGCGAGCGGCCGCCGGCGCCGCTGCCAAGCCCGGCCTGGAGGAAAAGGATATCGAGCGGCTGGGGCCGGGGCGGCCCATGGATGTCGCCACGCGCGGTTTTTTCGAACAGAGCTTGAGCGCGGATTTTGCGCAGGTGCGCATACATGCCGACGCAGAGGCCGACCGCGCCGCGCAGCGCATCGATGCACGCGCCTTCACGGTGGGCAGGCGCATCGTATTCGCGGCGGGCGAATATGACCCGCAAAGCGAAGCGGGCAAGCGCCTGTTGGCGCACGAACTTGCGCACGTGGTGCAGCAGCAGGACGGCGTGTCGCGCGCGCTCATGCGCGAACAAAGTCAGGCCACCGGCGCCCAGGGCGGGCAGGGCAAATCCGGCGCGGCCGGCACGGGGGCGGGCGCGCAAGGCGGGGCCGGCGGCGCGGGGGCCGGCAATGCGGGGGCGGGCGGCGGCGGCGATGCTGGCGGCGGCGGCGCGGCGGGCGGACTGACGACGCCGGGGCAGATTACGCTGGACGTACTCAAACTGCCCAATTTCAAAGCCAATATCGATCACCGCAAGGCGCTCTACGACGCCCAGCTCGCGGGCGGCAATCTGTACCGCCGCGCCGCCTATGTGCGCGGCAATCCGGGCCAGAGCGCAATCTGGATGAAAGCCGCGAAAAGCGCCGCGGCACTGGCCAAAATACGCGCCATAACCGGCACGCAGAACCGGCCCGAACCCTATCTGGTACGCCCGAAAAAAGAATCCGGCCGCAATTTCGACGTCGGCACGCCCGAACAGCTGGCGGATTTTTACAAGCGCCCGAACTGGAACCGCTCCGGGCGGCAGCGCTAT
>JAEUNN010000508.1 GCA_016791085.1 Rhodocyclaceae bacterium
GCAGCTTTCGCGGCCGCTTTGGGAGCCGCAGCCTTGGCGGCGGGCTTCGCAGCAGCCTTGGCAGCGGGCTTCGCTGCGGCCTTGGCGGCGGGCTTCGCGGCAGCCTTGGCAGCAGCAGGTTTGGCGGCCGCCTTGGCAACCGGTTTGGCGGCCTTCGCAGCCGGCTTGGCAGCAGCCTTTGCCGCCGGCTTGGCAGCCGCTTTCGCGGGCTTCGCAGCCGCTTTTGCGGCGGGCTTTGCGGCCGGTTTGGCGGCGGCCTTGGCAGCGGGCTTGGCGCTCGCCTTTGCCGCAGGTTTGGCCGCCGCTTTGGCGGCCGGTTTGGCGGCAGCTTTGGCCGCCGGCTTTGCAGCCGCTTTGGCCGCCGGCTTGGCGGCCTTGGCTGCTGCAGCGGCTTTGGGTGCCGCCTTGGCAGCCGCCGGCTTGCTCGCAGCGGCCTTGGGGGCCTTGCTCGCCGCGGCTTTCGCTACGGCAGGTTTTTTGGCTGCTGCGGCCGGTTTCGCCGCAGCTTTTTTCGCAGCTGGTTTGGCCGCGGCCTTCTTGGTCGCATCAGCTTCAGCCATTTCTGAATCCTCCATTACAGGTAACAGCACTGTAGACTTCGGTTAGAACTCCGCCTGACCCAGCGCGGACCTTCCTGAGCAGTGCACAATCCGCGCCCGCTCGCACCACCCCGTTCCCGGCGCGTCGGCCCACGCAAGCCCCGGCGCCATGCACTTCACATCGGACAGTCCGCGCAGTATTTAACCCCCACAGCGGTTGGCCGTGCATGCTACTACATCCTGCAAGGACGCGACAGGCACATGCTCGCGCGTCCCCGGGCCGGACCAGCGGTGCGTATGCCCGCTCCGCGATTAGTGGCGGAACAGCCGGGCACCACTTCAGTTACTCCCAGGACAAGGCCCCCCCGGTCTGGTACTCGATGACCCGGGTTTCGAAAAAATTGCGCTCCTTTTTCAGGTCCAGCATTTCGCTCATCCACGGAAACGGGTTTTCCGCTCCCGGGTAAAGTACATCCAGCCCTATCTGTTGCGCGCGCCGGTTGGCAATGAAGCGCAGATATTCCTTGAACATGTTGGCATTGAGGCCGAGCACGCCGCGCGGCATGGTGTCCTCGGCGTACTGGTACTCGAGTTCGACGGCGCGGCGGAACAATGCGGCGAGTTCGGCACGGAATTCGGAAGTCCAGATTTGCGGGTTTTCCAGCTTGATCTGATTGATCAGGTCGATGCCGAAGTTGCAGTGCATGGACTCGTCCCGCAGGATGTACTGGTACTGTTCGGCCGCTCCGGTCATTTTGTTTTGCCGCCCCAACGCAAGTATCTGGACGAATCCTACGTAGAAAAACAGCCCTTCCATGAGACATGCGAACACGATCAGGCTTTTGAGCAGGCGCTGGTCGTTTTCCGGCGTGCCGGTGCGGAACGACGGATCGGTCAGCGTGTCGATGAACGGAATTAGAAATTCGTCCTTGGCACGGATCGACTCAATCTCATGATAGGCGTTAAATATCTCTGCCTCATCCAATCCCAGCGATTCTACGATGTATTGGTATGCGTGGGTATGAATTGCCTCTTCAAATGCCTGCCGCAGCAAATATTGACGGCATTCCGGTGCAGTAATCTGACGGTAGGTGCCCAGCACGATGTTATTCGCGGCCAGCGAATCGGCGGTCACGAAAAAACCCAGGTTGCGCGTAACGATGCGGCGTTCATCGGCGGTAAGTCCATGCGGCGACTTCCATAGCTCGATGTCGCGCTGCATGTTGATTTCCTGCGGCATCCAGTGATTGGCACACGATGCCAGATATTTCTCCCAAGCCCATTTGTACTTGAAGGGCACGAGTTGATTCACATCCGTCGCGCCATTGATCACGCGCTTGTCCTCGGCGCGGATGCGGCGCCATTCCTGCTGCGATTCAGGCTGCAAATCTGGCTGCGGCTCGGGCACCGGCGCACGGCGCAATTGCGTGGCCGCGGACGCCGGCATGGCGGGACGGAAAACGGGGTGCAACGGAATGTCATCATCAAAACTGAGCATGGCGGTTTCTCCCTGTGTTGGTCAGCGCGGGCGGGCTCGCCCGCGCACGCGCCTCAGGCTTATTGGCAGGCTTCGCAATCCGGATTGTCGATGGAACAGAATTTCGGCGCATCACCCGTGCCGGCACCG
>JAEUNN010000012.1 GCA_016791085.1 Rhodocyclaceae bacterium
CTTGTGCGCGCCGGTGTGATTGAGATCTTCGCGCTTCAGGAAAATTTGCGCGCCGCCGCATTGTTCCGACAAGCGCCGCGCATGGTAGATGGGGCTCGGGCGACCCACGTAATACTTGAGTTCGTAGGCAAATTCGGCCAGGAACTCGGGGTCTTTGGACAGCCGCGCATAGGCCTCGCGCAATTCATCCAGCGCGGCAACCAGTGTTTCGGATACGAACGAACCGCCGTAGCGGCCAAAATGGCCTGCGGCGTCGGGCAAATCATACGGAAGACCGGGTTTCCCCATCTTTGACTCCTGCGATGAACGCGGCGACCCTGGCGCCATCCTTGATACCTTTCGCTATTTCGACGCCACTGCTCACATCCACGGCCCAGGGCCGGAAACGTGCTACCGCTTCGGCAACATTATCGGCATTCAAACCGCCCGACAATATGAGCGGAAGGGGCAATTGCTCGGGAATGAGCGCCCAGTCGAAACGATGACCGCTACCGCCATAAGCGTCGGTATAAGCATCCAGCAAAATTCCCGTCGCATCGGCGTAGCGCGCGGCGAATTCTACCAGATCGACCCCCGGCTTTACCCGTGCCGCCTTGATGTAGGGACGGCCATAGCCACGGCATTGCTGCGCCGTCTCGTCGCCATGGAATTGCAGGGTTTGCAGTTGCGCGGCAGCGCAAGCCGCCTCGATGAAGGGGCGTTCCGCATTCACGAACAGGCCGACCACGGTGACGAAAGGCGGCACCCGCGCAGCCAGTTCGGCGGCGCGCTCCAGGGTCACAAAGCGCGGGCTGGGCGGGTAGAACACCAGCCCGATGGCGTCGGCCCCGGCGCGCACGGCGGCGTCCACGTCGGCCGGGCGGGTCAGGCCGCAAATTTTGATGCGCGTACGCATGTTAGGCCTCGAAATTGCAACGTTCAGGGGCGAGCGGCGTCAGGCAAGCGGAAACGGCATGCGTTCCAGCACCTCGGCCGGCAGCCCGTACTGCGGCGGATATTCTATTCCGCACAGGTACAGCCCTTGCGGGCCGAAGGTGGGCGCGCCCAGGCTGCGATTTTTGGCCACGAGCAATTCGTCCATCCAGTCCGGTGCGGCCACACCGCGACCCACCCGCACCAGCGCGCCGACCACGTTGCGCACCATATGGTGCAGGAAGGCATTCGCGCGCAGCCGGAACACGATCCACTCGCCGCGCCGTTCGACACTGCACAGGTGCATGGTTTTCACGGGGCTTCTGGCCTGGCACTGCGAGGCGCGAAAGCTCGTGAAATCGTGCGTGCCGAGCAATTTTGCGGCCGCCTCATGCATGGCCGCCACATCCAGCTGGCCATGGTACCAACCGGCGTGGGCGCGCAGCAGCGCCGGTCGCACACGGTGGTTGTGGAGCAGATAGCAGTAACTGCGGCTTTGCGCGTCGAAACGGGCATGGAAACCGGCATCCACGACGCCGGCCCAGCGCACGCTGCAGGCCGGCCCCAGGTGGGCATTCGCACCGCGCACCCAGGCCGTGAGCGGCCGTTCGGCCGGGGCGTCGAAATGCGCGATCTGCACCGCGGCATGTACGCCGCGGTCGGTGCGCCCGGCCGCCGTGGCGCGTATCGGCGCACCCGCGACGGCGCTCAAGGCGCGCTCGACATCTTCCTGCACGCTGGGCACGCCGGCCTGCAACTGCCAACCGTGGTAGGCGCTGCCGTCGTATTCCAGAGCCAGGGCGATGCGCACGAAATCCGGGCCCGCAGCCTATGTTCAGAGCAGACCGACCGCAATGCCGGCCGGCACCAGCGCGGCCGCGCACAGCAGGCTGTCGCGCCGGCGCCAGACCGGGGCGGGAACTTGCAGCGGCGCCCCGGCTTGTGGCGCTTGGTCCGCGTGCAGCCAGTCGCGCCAATGCACGGCCGGCCCTTCCACGTACTGCATGACCAGGCAAAGGCGCGCCAGCAGCCTGTCGTCGGCACCACGCCGTCCCAGCATGCGGCCGAACAGCGTGGCGCATCCCGCGGCCAGCGCCGGCGGCGCCAGAACGTCCAGCAGCATGGCCACCATGGCCAGCATGGCCACGATGATGCCGACATGGGCGGCGGCGAAAGCCAGTCCTTCCAGGCTGGGCGACAGCATGCCGGCGGATGGCAACAGATACTGGCCGGGCGTCGCCCAACCGAACACGAGGAACAAGGTCAGAAGCAGGAAGCGCGCGCGCCGCACCAAGCGCAGCAGGCGGCGGCGCGCCCGCAGCAAGGCCGCCGCCAATAGCGCCAGCAGGGCCAGCGCAAGCATGCGGCCGGACAGGCGCGAAACCAGCGTGGCGCAGGCAGCCCAGGCAAGGATAAGACTGGCCGGATGCAGGCCGAATTTCATCGTGATCGCACCGCGCCGGGCAGAACTTCAGCCGCCAGGGGCAAGCGCGCAGCCCGCGCCCAAGTCGGCCGCCCCGCCGCCCGGCCTGCAGGCGGCGGAAGGTACATCAGCCGAGGCGCTTGAGCATGTCGCGCGCCTGATCCTGCTGGGAAGCGCTGCCTTCCTTGATGACTTCCTGCAGCAGTTCGCGCGCGCCCTCCTTGTCGCCCATGTCTTCGTAAGCGCGCGCCAAATCCAGCTTGGTATCGACTTCGGCGCTGGCGTCGGACGGTTCGGCGTCCTGCAACAGGCTGATCGGCACGGGCGACGTAACCACCATGGGATCCAAGCGGCTGTCGTCGAAACCGGGCGGCGGCGAAGAAACCGTTGCGGCGGGCAGTTCGGGAGGTCTGTCGAGCGCCCCCAGGTCGAGCGAAATATCCGACAGATCGATGCTGGGCGCGGATTTGCTTTCGTTGGCCGCGGATTCGCCGCCCAGATCGAAATCCAGCATGTTGCCGTCGTCGATGCGGTCCAGTTCGAGCACGTCGGTTTTGTCGCGCAAGGCCGCGCCACTTGCGTCGGATTCCCCCAGGAGCAGATCGAAAGGCAGATCGGCCTTGTCGGCTATGCCCTTTTCGAGCACCGCCGTGCGTGCCGGATCGGAGGGCTCGGGCCCGCCGCCGAAATCCAGCCCGAGGTCGAAATCGACGCCTTTATCCTGCTCGCCCGGCGCACCGACCGGCGTGAGCGTGGCGGCCGGGGCGCTGGCCACAGCCTGCGGCTCCTCGTCGGGCAGATCGAGGTCGAAATCCAGCGCATTGTTGGACACGCGATTGATCTGCGTGGCCTCCAGGAACGGCGCTTCGTCCACGATGGCCGGTGCAGGCGTGGCACGCGGCCGCTCGTCCGCGGCCGCGACTTGCCCGAGTTCGCCGGGCATGGTCCAGGTATCGCGCAGTTTGGGCGCCTCGGCAACCGGCTTTTCGAGCACCACGGTCTTTTCGGTCTCGCCCACCGCGGCGGCAGCCGCGACCGCCGCAGCCGCTGCTGCCGGGCCCTGCACGATGGTTTTGATCGTATCTTCGGCCTGCATGGGCGCCGCCGCCCCGCCGTAGAGCGGGTTGGACGGTTCCAGCTTGCGGCCCATGCTGGCCGCCTTTTCCCAATCAGCGCCTATGCCGCCGGTCTGCGCGTACAACTCGCTCGCCACGGTTTCGAACTGCTTGGCGTTCTTGCGCTGTGCGTAAATTTCCAGCAGTTTCAGGTGTATGGCATGGCGCGAGGGCTCGGCCTTGAGCGCTTCGAGCAAAATTTCCTCGGCTTGCGCATCGCGCCCGTAGGCCATATACACATCGGCTTCGGCAACCGGATCGACACCCTCGTCGGCGTCGATGGCCGACAGCGAAGACTGGCTGAAATCGGTCTGCAGCGAACTGGCGTTGGTATCCACGCTCTGCCCGCCCGGCTGGCCGAAGCCCGACGCGGCAGACAGTTCGGACGTCGCCACCATGCCCGAAGTGGTGGATGGCGCGGCATGCGACGGCGTTTCGGCCGGCGCGGCGGCACGCCTGCGCTTGTAAGCCAGATAACCCAGGCCGCCCAGCAATACACCGCCCAAGGCACCCAACAGCAGCGGGTTTTCCATCAGCTCGCTGAAGAAGCCCTGTGGCTCCGGCGGCGGCTGAACGACCACCAGCTTTTTCTTCTGTTCGGGGGGTTTCGGCTCGGCCGGTTTAGTTTCGGGCGGCTGCGTTTCGGCCGGCTTGGCTTCGGGCGGAGCAGCGGGCTTCGCCTCGGCCGGCGCGGGCGCCGCGTCTGCCTTGGGTTCCACCGGCGCCGGCTTGAGTTCGGGCGCCGGCGGCTTGGCTTCGGCTACCGGCGGTTTGGGTTCTGCGGCCGGCGCTTTGGTTTCCGGCGCGGGCGCTTTGGTTTCGGCCGGCGCAGCTTTGGTTTCGGGGGCAGGTTTGGGTTCCGCCGCGATCGGCGGCGGCAGCGCTGCGGCCTTGCCGGCATCGGCGACCTTACTGCCCGGTTGCGACGCTTTCTGCAAATCCGCCAGGTTTTTGCTTTTCAGTTCCAGCAGATTTTGCAGGTCGCGCACATTGCGTTCGAGGTCGGCAAGCCGCGAATTGGCCTCCTGCAGCGCCTTTTCCTTGGCAACCACATCCTCTTCGAGCGCCGAAATGCGTGCCGACGCGCCCTCCGCGCCGCCCTTGGCGCCGGCGGATTTGGAAACGCGAACCTGGTCCTTGGACGCAGTCGCGGCCGGCGCGCGCTCGTCCACCTTGGGCGTGATCTTGCCGGCGGATTCCTGTACCGGCGCGCTTTCCGGGGCTGCCGGCGCGCTTTCCACGCTGCTCGCAAGGCGCTGCCGGTAAGCGTTGAAGTCGGACGTCTGTGCGACCACGATACGGCGTGCATCGCCACCGGCAACCCCGGCTATCGCTTCGGCATCGGGCACCTGCAAAATCGCGCCGGCGCGCAGGCGGTTCATGTTCTTGCCTTCGAACGCCTGCGGATTGCTGCGGAACAGTGCAACCAGCATCTGATCCAGCGTGACGCCTTCGGGCTTCAGCTCTGCAGCGATACGTCCCAAAGTTTCACCGGATTTGACGACGCGGGTGCCGCCTCCACCTTGCGCCGCGGCCGCCGCAGGCGCCCCGCCCGGCTGCGCGCGCGCGGCGGTGCCCGGGCGCGACGCGGCCAGCGGAGCCACCGCCTCGGAGGGCGGCCGGTCGGCCGGGTCGATGAGCATGGTGTATTCGCGCACCAGGCGGCCATTCGCCCAATTCAACTCGATCAGGACATCCAGAAACGGATCGTTGATGGGCCGCGCCGAAGATATGCGCACGACCGGCCTGGCGCCGCTGCGATCCACCACCATGCGCAGGCCGGACAGCACCGCGGCGTATTCCACATTGGCCTGACGATAGGCGCTTTGCGTTGCGACACGCGCCGTGAGCGAACCAAGTTCCTCGCTGGTGGCGTTTATTTCGACCTCTGCGCGCAGCGGCTGCCCGATGTTGCTGAATACGGTCAGCTTGCCCATGCCTGCCGCGCCCGCCAGGCATGGCAGGGCCGCCAGAACGGCAACGCACAGTTTTTTGACGGGGATATGAATTTTTTGGCCCACCGCGCTCACCTCGCGGACAATTTCCGACAAGTAAAATAACATCATGATGTTAGCCACGCAAGCTAACAATTTGCCTCATATTGCGTACTACGCACGAAAAAACCGCTCGCGGCGCCGCCCCTGACCCCGGGATTGCGGCGCGGACGCGAACGGCATTGTTGCCTTTCAGGCCTCCAGCAGTATGCGCAACATGCGCCGCAACGGCTCTGCGGCCCCCCACAGGAGTTGATCTCCGCACGTGAACGCCCCGAGGTAGCTCGGCCCCATGTTGAGCTTGCGCAGGCGCCCCACCGGTACCGTGAGGGTGCCGGTCACCGCCGCGGGCGTGAGCTCGCGCACGGTCACGTCACGGTGGTTGGGGACCAGATTCACCCACTCGTTCGACTCACGTATCATGTTTTCCAGCTCGTCCAGCGGAACGTCGCGCCGAAGTTTGATCGTGAGCGCCTGCGAATGGCAGCGCATGGCACCCACGCGCACGCAGATACCGTCGATGGGTATGGTTTCACTGCTGGCGTGCCCGAGTATCTTGTTGGTTTCCGCCTGGCCTTTCCATTCTTCGCGGCTCTGGCCGTTGTCGAGTTCCTTGTCTATCCAGGGTATCAGCGATCCGGCCAGGGGCACGCCAAAATTTGCGGTGGGGAAACTTTCGTCACGCAAAATACCGGCCACTTCGCGGTCTATGTCGAGTATCGCGGAGGCAGGATCCTCCAGCAGTTCGCGCGTGACACGATGCACTTCGCCCATCTGCGACAGCAGTTCGCGCATGTTCTGCGCGCCGGCGCCCGATGCGGCCTGGTAGGTCATGGCGCTCATCCACTCCACCAGATCGTTGCGGAACAAGGCACCCAGCGCCATGAGCATGAGCGACACGGTGCAGTTGCCGCCGATGTAATTTTTGACGCCGTTCGTGATGCCGCTCTTGATCACGTCCAGATTGACCGGATCGAGCACGATGATGGCATCGTCCTTCATGCGCAGCGCCGACGCCGCGTCTATCCAGTAGCCGTTCCAGCCCTCGGCACGCAGGCGCGGATAAACCTCGTTGGTATAGTCGCCGCCCTGGCAACTTAGCACGATGTCCATGGCTTTGAGCGCTTCCACGCTCATGGCATCGGCCAGCGGCGGTATTTCGCGCCCGACGTCGGGGCCCTTGCCGCCGGCATTGGACGACGAAAAAAACACCGGATCGATGTGGGCGAAATCGTTCTCTTCGCGCATGCGCGCGATCAGCACCGACCCCACCATGCCGCGCCAGCCGACCAATCCAACTCTTTTCATTCCGAATTTCCTCAGGTTGACAATGCTTTCTGCATGGCATGCCGGCACCCCGCCGGCCCGCCTCCTCCGCAAACCGCCTTACATTGCGGCAAGTACCGCGTCGCCCATGGCGCGCGTATCGACGCGCGTGGTACCGGGCGAGTAGATGTCGCCGGTACGGTAGCCCTGGGCGAGCACCTGCCTGACCGCCTTTTCTATCCGGTCGGCCGCGTCGGCCAGACCGAAGGTATAACGCAACATCATCGCCGCGGAAAGTATCGTGGCGAGCGGATTTGCCACACCGCGCCCGGCGATGTCGGGCGCGGAACCGTGTATGGGTTCATACAGGCCCTTGTTCGCGGCATCCAGCGAGGCCGACGGCAACATGCCTATCGATCCGGTCAGCATGGAGGCCTCGTCGGACAGAATGTCCCCGAACATGTTGCCGGTCACGATCACGTCGAACTGGCGCGGATTGCGCACCAGTTGCATGGCCGCGTTATCCACCAGCATGTGGCTTAGTTCCACCGCCGGATAATCGGCGGCGGTTTCGATCACCACGTCGCGCCAGAGCTGGGTGGCTTCCAGCACATTCATCTTGTCCACCGAACACAGGCGGCGATTGCGCTTCATCGCGGCGTCGAACGCCACGCGCGCGATGCGCCGGATTTCCGATTCCGAATAGACCATCGTGTTATAGCCGACGCGCTCGCCATTACGCACTTCTATGCCGCGCGGCTGGCCGAAATAGATGTCGCCGGTAAGTTCGCGCACGATCAGTATGTCCAGCCCGGCCACCACTTCGGCTTTCAGCGCCGACGCGCCGGCCAGTTCCGGATACACCAGCGCCGGACGCAGATTGGCGAACAGGTCGAGATCCTTGCGTATGCCGAGCAGCCCGCGCTCGGGGCGCAATTCGCGCGCGAGACCGTCCCACTTCGGCCCGCCCACGGCGCCCAGCAACACCGCGTCGGCGGCGCGCGCCAGCGCGCGCGTGGCCTCGGGATAGGGGTCGCCGGCGGCATCCACGGCACACCCGCCCAACAATGCCGGTTCGATTTCCAGCGCCAGACCATCGCGCCGCAGCACGTCGAGCACACGCAGCGCTTCGGCGACAATTTCCGGGCCTATGCCGTCACCGGCCAATACACAGATTTTCATGTTTGCATCTCTTTCAGTCCTTGCGCGTCAGGCGATCCACGAGCAGCTTTTCGCAAGCCTTGGCGGCGATGTAGAAGGCCATGCTGAGATAGCCGTAAAACAATAGTTCGACCAACTGCTGGCCGGCTCCGTCGCCGAGCACGACAACGCCATGGTCGAAGAACAGTTCCAGATTGGCGCGGATCAGCACGATCAGGTTCAGCGACGCGACCCCGAACGCGAAAAATGCCAAGCCCATGAGCAGAAAACTTAGCCATGCGCGCTCGGACAGATATTTGACGATCTGCGCGCGCACCCGGCCGCGCTCCGCTCAAGCGAACAGCCAGGGTTGTTCGATGCGCCGGCGCGCCTCGAAGTCACGGATCTTGTCGGCGTGCCGCAGCGTAAGTCCGATGTCGTCATAGCCGCCGAGCAGACAATAACGGCGGAACGCATCCACCTCGAACGGTATGGCCTTACCGTCCGGGCGCAGCACGTAAAGCGCGTCGAGATCGACCGTGAGCTTGTACCCCGGCGTAGCCTGGCATTGCGCAAACAGGCTGTCCACCTCCGCCGCCGGCAGCGTGATCGGCAACAGTCCGTTCTTGAAGCAATTGTTGTAGAAAATATCTGCGAAGCTCACGCCTATCAGGGCGCGGAAACCGTAATCCTGCAGCGCCCAGGGGGCGTGCTCGCGCGACGAGCCGCAGCCGAAATTTTCACGCGTGAGCAATATCGACGCGCCGCGAAAGCGTGGCAGATTCAGCACGAAATCCGGGTTCGGCACGCGCGTGGCGGGGTCCATGCCGGGCTCGCCATGATCCAGGTAGCGCCACTCGTCGAACAGGTTGGGGCCGAAGCCGGCGCGTTTGATCGACTTCAGAAACTGCTTGGGAATGATGGCGTCGGTATCGACGTTGGCGCGTTCCAGGCCAACCACCAGCCCTTCGTGCCGAATGAACTTTTCCATGTATGGCTGCCTATTTGCTCGCTGCTTTTTCGATGGCTTCGCCACCCTTCTTGATGTCCTTGCCCACCCCGGCGACCGTATTGCAGCCGGCCGTCAGCGTAAGGCCCAGGGCCGCGGCCAACAACATGGCCCATTTGCGCACCGTGTTCATATTCCCTCTCCTCTGCCTTGTCAGAGAATTTCACGCACGTCGGCAAAGCGGCCGGCGATGGCCGCTGCCGCCGCCATTTGCGGGCTGACCAGGTGGGTGCGCCCGCCCGCACCCTGGCGGCCTTCGAAATTGCGATTCGAGGTCGAAGCGCAACGCTCGCCGGGTTCCAGCCGGTCGGCATTCATGGCGAGACACATGGAACAGCCCGGCTCGCGCCATTCGAAACCCGCGGCGCGGAATATCTTGTCCAGACCTTCGGCCTCGGCCGCCGCCTTGACCAGGCCCGAGCCCGGCACCACC
>JAEUNN010000032.1 GCA_016791085.1 Rhodocyclaceae bacterium
CTGCTGGCCCCGAATGGCGCCGGCTACACGCTGACCGAAACCCAGCCGACCGGCTATAACGACGGCCGCGAAACGGCCGGCAGCGCCGGCGGCAACGTGGATAACAGCGCCTTCGACGCGACCGCCGCGCATAACGTAATCGCCGGCATCAACCTCGCCGCCGGCAGCACCGCGACCGGCTACCTGTTCGGCGAGCGCATCCAGACCGGCAGCCTGTCCGGTTTCGTGTACGAGGACCGCAACAATAACGGCGCCAAAGATGCCGGCGAGCCCGGCATCGCCGGCGTGGCGCTAGCGCTCACTGGTAGCGACAGCAGCGGCAATGCCGTCAATGCCACCGCCACGACGGCCGCCGACGGCAGTTTCAGTTTCACAAATCTGACCACTGCGAACGCCAGCGGCTACACGCTGAGCGAAACCCAGCCGGCCGGCTATGACGACGGCCGCGAAAGCGCCGGCAGCGCGGGCGGCAATGTGGATAACAGCGCTTTCGACGCGACCGCCGCGCATAACCTAATCGCCGGCATCAACCTCGCCGCAGGCAGCACCGCGACCGGCTACCTGTTCGGCGAACGCGTGGCCGCCGCCAACCTGTCGGGCTACGTTTATCTCGACAGCAACGACAACAGCGTCAAGGAGGCCGGTGAGCCCGGCATTGCCGGAGCGAACATTCACCTCTCTGGCATCGACCGCGACGGCAACCCGGTTTCCCGGGATGCCACCAGCGCGGCCGACGGCCTGTACCGCTTCGACAATTTACCGCCTTCCGGGCCCACCGGCTACACCCTGACCGAAACCCAACCGGCCGGTTTCAACGACGGCCGCGACGCCCTGGGCAATGCCGGCGGCGTGCTGGCCAACGACAACCTGAGCGCCATCGTGCTGGCCCCCGGCCAAAGCGCCTCAGGCTACGATTTCGGCGAACGCCCACAAATCGATCCGGCTACCGAAGCCAGCGTATCCGGCCGCGTCTGGTTCGATGCCAACCATGACCGGCTGGATAACGACGGCGCCGGCAGCGGGCGCGCGGGCTGGCTGGTCGAATTGCTGTTTCCCGACGGATCCGTCGCCGCCACCGCCGTGACCGACGCCGACGGCAACTACGCCATGCCCTTCGTGGTGCCCGGCAACGACTATCGCATACGCTTCCGCCACCCCGATAACGGCGCCGTGTTCGGCAACCCGGCCCTGTCGCCCAACCCGTCCGAACGCGTGCCGGGCGAAGCCGTCGCGGCCGGCTACATCACCAATCTGGATATCGCGCCCGGCGCCAACATCATCAAGCAGAATTTGCCGCTCGATCCCAGCGGCGTGACCTATGACAGCACCACGCGCGCCAGGGTGGGCGGCGCCACGGTCAGGCTGCTGGGACCGCCCGGATTCGACCCCGCCACCCACCTGCTGGGCGGCATGTCCAATGTGTCGCAACTGACCGGGCCGGACGGCATATACCAGTTCATCCTGCTGGCCGGCGCACCGGCCGGCAATTACACGCTGGATGTCGTGGCGCCGCCTGGCTATCTGCCAGGCCTGTCGGCGGTACTTCCGCCCTGCACGGCCGGCTTGTCGGTGGTCGCGCTGCCCGACCCGGCCTTGGTACAGACCAGCGACGGCCCGCCCGCGCTCGCCGCGCCGCGCCAGGATCCGGCCGCTTGCGCGCCCAGCTCGGCGGGATTGGGGGCGGCGGCCAACAGCACGCGCTACTACCTGAACTTCGCCCTCACGCCGGGGCTGTCCGCGAATGTCGTGAATAACCACATTCCGTTCGATCCACTGACCGGCAACACCCTGGTGGTCACGAAAACCACGCCGCTCGTGAATGTGTCGCGCGGCGATCTGGTGCCCTACACCATCACGGCCACCAACCGGCTCGACCTGCCCATCGGGCCGGTCAGCGTGCACGATGTGCTGCCGCCCGGCTTCAAGTACCGCACACATAGCGCCACATTGGGCGGAATCGCGCTGGAACCCGCCGCAAACGGGCGCACGCTCACCTGGAGCCCGATCAATTTCGCGGCGCGCGAAAGCAAAACTTTCAAACTGGTGCTGGTGGTCGGCAGCGGCGTGGGCGAAGGCGAATACACCAACCAGGCCTACATCAGTTCCAGCCCGGACGGCCGCCAGATTTCCAACACCGCGTC
>JAEUNN010000033.1 GCA_016791085.1 Rhodocyclaceae bacterium
GCAAATCAGCCGCGACTTGCGCAGCGCGCGTGCTGCTTTTGCGCAACAGATCGAAGTGCGCATGCGCGCCGCATTGGCGGACATCGCCGATCAGGCCGTGCTGGGCGATGCGCCCGGCATACGCCGCCGGCTCGAGCGCCATGCCGCCGTGTCCGGCGTGCTGGCCCTGCGCTATGTCGATACGGACGGAAATGTGGTCGCCAATTTCCGCGCCCATGATGCGCTCGCCGTGCCGCAGTGGTTCGCGCGCTCCAGTGGGCTGGAAGCGTATAACCTGACTGCGGCGGTGGATATCGCCGGCCGCCGCTATGGCCAACTTAGCCTGCAGATGGCGCCGGTGGAAGCACTGGGGCGCATCTGGGCGCGCTGCGTCGAAGGACTGGAATTGTGCCTGCTGGCCACCGGGCTCATGCTGGCGCTGCTCATTACGGTCACCGAAGCCGGGCTCGCGCCGCTGCGCCGTCTGGTCGATGCGGCGCACCGGCTGGGCGAAGGCGAACACGACTTGCGCGTCGAAGTCAGCGGCCCGCGCGAATTCGGCGAAGTGGCGGCCAGTTTCAACCGCATGGCCGATCGCCTGGACGCCAAGGTGCAGGCCTTGCGCCAGGGCGATCAGGAACGGCGCATGCTGGCGGCCATCGTCGACCAGTCGCGCGACGCGATTTTCACCAAGGACCTGGATGGCCGCATCACGAGCTGGAATTCGGCCGCCGCACAGTTGTACGGCTATGGCGCGGAACAGGTGCTGGGCCAGCCGGTTGCCATGCTGGAGCCGCACCCCGAAAGCCTGGATACCGAGGCGCTCAGGGCACACATGGCTTCCCAGCGCACGCTGGGGTTTGAGGCCGAACAGCGGCGTGCCGACGGCACGCAGATCGAGGTGGCCATCAGCGTGTCGCCGCAATATGACGACATGGCGCGCCACATCGGCGAAATTTCCATCGTGCGCGACCTGACCGAACAGCGCCGCCAGGCGCGTCAACTGGACTGGCAGTCCGGCCACGACACCTTGACCGGATTGCTCAACCGCGGCGAATTCGAGCGCCGCGTCGAATCCCTGGCCATGTCGCACGCGGCCGATTCGCACGTGCTGCTGCTGTTCGACCTGGATACTTTCAAAATCGCCAACGATACCTGTGGGCGCGCCGGCGGCGATGACATGTTGCGCAAGGTGGCGCAGCTCACGCTCGTAGCGGTCGGCACCGACGGCTTCGCGGCGCGCTTTTACGGCGACGAATTCGCCATCTGCCTGGAAGATTGCGACCTGCAGGACGGCGAACGCGCGGCGGCGGCCTTGTGCGACCAGTTGCGCGAATTCCGCTTCCAGTGGCAGGGCAAAAGTTTTGCCGCCACCTCCAGCGTGGGCATGAGCGTGCTGGCGCGCGGCGGCTATGCCGCGCAGGCCCTGGCCGAAGCCGACGCGGCCTGCCATGCCGCCAAGCAGAGCGGCGGCGGGCGCGTGCGCGTGTGGCGCGCGGACGACCGCGAACTGGCGCAACAGAAATCCGAAGTGCTATGGGTGTCGCGCATCCATGCGGCGATCGCGGAACGCCGTTTCCGCCTCATGTGCCAGCCCATCGTGGCGCTGCGCGACAAGCTGTGCCAGCCGCACTACGAGCTGCTGTTGCGCATGGTGGATGAGCACGGCAACGAAGTCGCGCCGTTCCAGTTCATCCCCTCGGCCGAGCGCTACGGCCTCATGCCGGCCATAGACCGCCTGGTCGTGGACATGTGCTTCGAGTTTTTCGCGCGCCACTGGGGCGGCCAGGAAAGTGCCCTGGCGCCGTGCTTTTCCATCAACCTGTCGGGGGCTTCGATCACCGACACGGATTTCCTGCAGTTCGTCGAACAGCGCTTCGGTTCGTACGGGGTGCCGACGGCCAATATCTGTTTTGAAGTCACCGAAACCGCCGCGATCACGCAGCTCGAACGCGCCGCGGCCGGCATCGCGCGCCTGCGCGCGCTGGGCTGCAAATTTTCGCTGGACGATTTCGGCAGCGGCTTCGCGTCCTTCGCCTATCTCAAATCCCTGCCGCTCGACTACCTGAAAATCGACGGCGCATTCGTCAAGGACATGGCCAATAACCGCGTCGATTTCGTGATGGTCGAAGCGTTCAACCACATCGGCAAGGAACTGGGCCTGGCCACCGTGGCGGAATTCGTGGATGGCGAAGCCACCGCCACGCTTCTGCGCCGCATGGGCGTGGATTACGCACAAGGTTACGGCGTGGGCCGGCCGCTGCCGCTCGAACAATTGATAGAAGATCGCGTCGCGGCGGCCTGAGCCGGCCGGCCCGGCGCGCCTTGCCCGGGCAGCTCTGGTACGCTTCGTACTTCCTCGTACGGCAAGGCGTGCGCACATGCCCATCAAACTTCCGGCCAACAAATACCTGCGCGCCGGCGTATGGCTCGCGCTGGGGCTGATCGTCTATGGCGTGCTGCTGGGCCTGGTCGCGCCGCTGGCGCTGCGCGGGCTGGCGGCACGACAGATCGCGGAGGCGCTCGGCCGGCCGGTCGAAATCGCCGAACTGCACATCCAGCCCTACGCGCTGTCGGCCACCGTCAAGGGCTTGCGCATCGCCGAGGCGCAAGGCAGCGAGGCCGCCGCCAGCGTGGCCGAAATCCATGCCAACCTGTCCGCCAGTTCGCTCTGGCATTTCGCGCCGGTGGTCGAGGAATTGCGCATTGCCTCGCCGCAGCTGCGCATACAGCGCATGGAGGGCGCGCGCTTCAACTGGAGCGACGTGCTGGAACGCCTGGCCGCGGCCCCGGATAGCGGCGGTCAGGCGCATTTTGCGCTGCATAACATCAGCCTGACCGGCGGCGGCGTACTGTTCCTGGACGACGAAAAGCAATCGCGCCACGAACTTACCGCGCTGGAACTTGGCATACCTTTCGTGTCGAATCTGGCTGCCGACGTGGCCGTGTATGTCGAACCCAGGCTGGCGTTCAAGCTGGACGGCAGTCCTTTCGTACTGAACGGGCGCGCGCGGCCTTTCGCCGAAACGCGCGAAGCCGGCATCGAACTCGAATTGCAGAATCTCGATCTGGCCGGCTACTGGAAGTACGTGCCGGTGGCGCTCAAATTCCAGCTTGCCGAAGCGCTGCTGGATAGCCGTCTGGCCGTGCGTTTCGTGCAGCCGCCCGGCAAGGTGCCGGGCATCAGCGTGTCGGGCGGCTTCGTGCTGCGCAAGCTGTCGGTGGTCGGCCCGCAGCAGCGCGAGCTGGCCGGATTCGAAAAGCTCGAAGTCGCGATCGCCGAATTCGATCCCATAGGCCGGCGCCTCGCCGTGGATAGCGTCAATCTCGACGGCATGCGTGCCGACCTGCTGCGCGACGCGGCCGGAAAACTCGAAGTGCTGGACATGCTGCCGCCCGCGCGCGCCGAGCCGCCCGCCGCCAGTGCGCCGCCGGCAGCCGCTGCACCGCCTGCTGCCGCTGCCGCTGCACCGCCTGCTGCCGGCCCGGCTGCGCCTGCACCGGCCTGGCAAATCAGCCTCAAAAGCCTGCTGGCGCGCGGTGGTCTGGTCAAATGGTCGGACCGTTCGGTCACGCCGGCTGCGGCCCTGGAACTGCGCGATATCGCCCTGGGCGTGCAGGACTACGCCTCGACCGGCAATGCGCCGGTAAAACTGTCGTTTGAAGCCATGCTGCCGGGCGGTGGAAAAATCCGCCACGAAGGCCAGGCCGTGTTGCCCGAGCGCACGCTGCAAGGCCGCGTGGATATCGCGGATTTCGATCTGCACGGTCTGGCGCCTTACGTGAAGGCGGCCCTGCCGCTCGATCTGGATGCCGGCCAGCTTGCCGCAGGCGGCGAATTTACCGCGCGCATAGCCGGCGCAACGCCGGATGTGCAGCTGAAACAGGGGGCGCTGGCCGTGACCGGACTCAAAACCCGGAGCGCCGGCGCACCGCTCGCGAGCTTTGCAAGTTTTACGCTGGATGGCGTGGACCTCGATGTCGCGCGCCGCAAGGTCGCGATAGGCAAGCTCGAAACACGCGACGGCACGGTCAACATCCGGCGCACCAAAGACGGCCTCGCCTTGCCCATGCCGGCGGCGTCCGCCGCCGGCGCACCGGCTGCCGCCAAAGCGGCGCCCGCCAACCCCGGCGCGGGCGCGCCCGCGCCGGTCTGGGAAGCCAGCGTGCAGAAATTGCTCGTGGCCGGCTGGGGCGTAAAACTGCGCGACGACACGGTGGGGCTGGATTACGCGCTGGACGCCATAGGCATCGAGGGCGAAAAGCTGTCCACGGCGCCTGGCGCACCGGCGCAACTGGCGCTCAAGTTCCGTCAGGGCGCCAAAGGCAGTTTTGCGGCCTCCGGGCCGGTAACGCTGCAGCCGCTCAAAGCCGATCTGAAGCTGGATATGCGCGGGCTGGACGTCGCCCCGCTGGCGGCGTATGCACAGGCGCGTCTGAATACCGACCTGCGCCGCGCCGCCGTGGACGTGCGCGGCAAGCTGGACCTGGCACAGGCCAAGGATGGTTCGCTGCAAGGCGGGTTTCGCGGCGACCTGGCGCTCAACCGCCTGCTCGCGCGCGACGCCATCAACGACACCGACCTGTTGCGCTGGAATTCGCTCTACGTGAGCAATGTGGATGTGAAGTTGCAGCCGCTCGCGGTGTCCATAGGCGAGGTGGCGCTGAGCGATTTTTACGCGCGCGCCATCGTGAGCCCCGAAGGCAAGCTCAACCTCACGCAAATCGTCAAGCAAGAAACCGAAGCGCCCACGGCATTGGCGCCGGCCCCGCCGACGGCGGGCAAATCCGCTGCGGCCGGTGCCCAGCCCGCGGCGGCGCCGGCCGCGGCCGGCGGCGAAGCCGGCAAGCTGAATTTCCCGATCCGCATAGGTAAAATAAGCCTGCAGGGCGGCAGCGTAAATTTCAGCGATTTTTTCATCAAGCCCGAATATTCCGCGCGCCTTACCCGGCTCACCGGGGTGGTGACCGGCATGTCCTCGACCGCGGCCGAGCCGGCCAGCGTGGACGTGCGCGGCGCCGTCGAAGATACCGCGCCGCTGGAAATCACCGGCAAGGTCAATGCGCTGGCGGCCGAACTGTTCCTGGACATCAAGGCCTCGGCGACCGGCATAGAACTGGCGCCCCTTTCGGCCTATTCGACCAAGTACGTGGGCTACGGCATAGAGAAGGGCAAACTGTCCATGAACGTGGCTTACCGCGTCGAGCACGGCAAACTTGCCGCGACGAATAACGTGATCCTGGACCAGCTTACTTTCGGACCCAAGGTGGAAAGCCCCGGCGCGCTCAAACTGCCGGTATTGCTGGCGGTGTCCTTGCTCAAGGACAGCCGCGGCGTGATCGACGTGAATTTGCCCATCAGCGGCTCGCTCGACGACCCGCAGTTTTCGGTCGGCGCCATCATCGGCAAAGTCATCGTGAATCTGATCGTGAAGGCCGTTACGGCGCCGTTCCGGCTGTTGGGCGCGTTGTTCGGCGGCGGGGAGGATTTGGGGCACGTCGCCTTCGATCCGGGGTCCGCGCACATCAACGCCGCGGCGGTCAAACAACTGGGCGGCCTGGCCAAGGCGCTGAACGACCGCCCCGCGCTGAAGCTCGACATTACCGGGCGCATCGATGCGGAGGCCGACAGGGAAGGCGCCAAGCGCGAGGTGCTGCGCGAAAAAATGCTGGCCCTGCGGCGCAACGAGCGCAAGGACGAAGAATCACCCGACGCCGCCGTGATCAGTCCCGAGGAATACCCGGCCCTGCTCAAAAAAGTCTATGGCCGCGAAAAAATGCCCAAGCCGCGCAACCTGGTCGGTTTCGCCAAGGATTTGCCGCCGGCCGAAATGGAAAAACTCATACTGGGCAACATCGAGGTCAGTGACGAAGATTTGAACGAACTTGGCTTGAAGCGCGCGCAAAGCGTCAAACAGTGGCTGGCCAGCGAGGGCAAGGTGCCGCTGGAGCGCATGTTCGTGCTGGCCACCAAACCCGTAGGCGCCGCCGCCACCGACGGCGACAAGGAAAGTCCGGGCGGCGAGGCGCCCGCGCCAGCCAAGGACGAAACCGCCAAAGCCGGCGCGCTGGGCGTGGATTTTTCGCTGAAATGAACCTGTCCGGCGTGCGCCTTGTTTAGCCCGCGCGCAGACCCAACTTGCCGGGCGCGAGTTGCCGCGCGGACGCGAAACGCAAACCGGCCGCCGGGGCTTCGAGACGGCGGTGGAACAGGTCGGCGAACCAGATGCTGAGCGCCAGCGCGATGCCCATGCCGGCGAAACCGCCGGCCACGCTCGCATCCAGGTCGTAATGCAGGAATACCGTACTGACCAGCAGATACACCGACACGTGCACCAGAAATAGCGCATAGGAAATGCGCGCCAGTTGCGCCACCCGGCGCGGCGCGCGCCAGTCGCGCAGCGCGGCCGTGTGGGACAGGTTGAGCAGCAGCGCGGTCAGCAGTGCTACCGGCACGCGGCTGCGGAATTCCAGCAGCAGGCCGGCCAGCGCGCAAGCCGCCAGCAGCCCTTGGGCGATTTTCGCCGCCTGCAGGCCGCGCCCGGCCCAGTAGGCGAACACGCCCATGGCATAGCTGGCAAAAAAATACACGGCCCAGTCGTCCAGTCCCGGCTGACGGTTGAACCACAGCGTGGAAGCTATCGCCAGCAGCAGGACCGCCAGCGTGCCGCCTTCGCGCAGTCCCGCCCAGCGCGCCCGCGCCAGGCGCGCAAACCAGAGCAGGGCGGCGAGCAGCGCGAACAACTGGAAATCTATGGCCACGTACCAGGCGCCGGCGCTCAGCGATTCGTAGTGCAGCACACCCTGCAACAGGGCCACGTGCGCGAGCAATTGCCCCAGGCGCGGCGACGCGCTGATGAATTCGTCATCGTCCATCCAGAGCGCGGCAAGTTCCGACGCGGCGATGGCCAATAGCAGCGCGGCCAGAAACGGTACCGCGAGCCGCAGGTAGCGATTCACCGCGGCCAACAGCGGCGAGCCGACCAGCAGCCCGTCCGGTGCGAGCGCGCGCGCGGCCAGATAGCCGCCGCAAACCAGAAACACCTGTACCGCCAGACGCCCATAGTCGAACAGCCAGCCGGTCAGGCCGGGCGCGCCCTCCGCGACGGCGTCGGACAGCGGACCATAGACGGAAAAATGATGCAGCATGATGAACAGCACGGCGCCGGCCTTGGCGGCATCGACGACATCGAAACGAACGGGAGTGGCTTGCATGAGCGGTAGAAGGCACAAAATACGCCTTGCGCCAGACAGTACAGCGCGCGGCGAACCCGGCCGGCCAGATGGGAAATTTCCCGGAAAGCTGCGCGGGCGCAAACAAACTTGCCCCACGTTGCGGACGTTTGCTCCGGACTTGGCCAGGAGCTAAGCGGCTCGGGTGGTTGGTGTTGCAGATTGGAGCATTTTACCGCAGGCTCCCCGGGCCCGGGCTTGCCGGCGGCTTGCGCCGGGCCGGCGGCGGCCCGCAGCGTTGCATGAATGCTGCGGTTGTGCGGTGGCGCGGCGCCCGGCCGGCTTTTGCGGCCGCGGGATGTTGCGCGGGCGCGCCTGAGCGGCACATGCGGGTGGCACATGCGGGCGGCCGCAGGCGCGGCGCCCGCATCGCTTACCTCACTTTTCGGCGAAACAGTAAATGAAGCCGGCACCGCCCGTGGCTTTGAGCGCGTCGTCGCTGCAGCCTTTGGAGCCGTGCGAAGAATTCCACGACAGCGCGGGCGGGCTGGTGTCCAGCCCGGTGCGGTCGTGATGGCCGACCACGGCCGATCCTTCGCCGCTTTGGGTCCAGTTGCCGCAGGTTTTGTCCTCATTGCCGGAAAACGCCGTACCGTCGGGCTGCGAGCCGGTCAGGATGTCGTGCATGTTGGGGGTGTCGCCGCGGCCATTGACCGGCATGCCTTTTTCGGTCAGGGCGGTCTGTTTGTTCAGGTTGTTGCTGCCGTGCAATTCCTCCACGTTGCCAGCCACCACCACGCCCTTGGCATTTTTCCAGGGGCCCTTGCCTATGCGGTCGCGCGCATGTACGGGCTGCGCGCCGCCGCTGCTCAGATAGGCGCGCCAGGTGCGCTTGCCGGCACCGGCCTCGGCGGCCAGGGTTTGGCAATGGCGGTCGGCGCCGGCCAGGCCGCCGAAATCCGCACCCTTGCCGGAGCCGCGGCTGGATACGAAAAAGCCCATGCCCGAAGCGTCGGCAACCGCGCTGCCGGCGCTGGCCAGGCTGAGCAAGGCGATGGAAAGCGTCAATGCTGGGTGTCGGGTCATGCGCATCTCCTCCGGTGTATGAGCAAATTGCCCTGGATTGAAATATATATCCCCGCTCGTCCCCATGCCGGCTGCACGCTTGCCGGCGGCCCGCAGCCGGGCTCGGGCCGGCGTGCCGCGGATTCGGTGCGGCGCATCCCTGCTTACCCCCGCACCCCCACCCGCCGGCGCATGCAGGCGGCCGGCCGGCGGGGGGCGGTGCGCGGCGGCGATCACTGCATATGGCGCTTGAACCAGGCCAGCGTGCGCTGGCGGCTGTCGGCGTGGTTGGCACTCAGGGCGTGGTCGTCGCCGGCGTAAATGTGCATTTCATAGGGCCGGTGTGCGCTCTGCAGGCGTTCCGCCAGGGCCAGGGCCTGAGCCGGCGGCACGCGCCAGTCGGCACCGCCGTGCAGGATCAGTATCGGCGCCTGCAGCTCGGACGCGAAACTGACGGCCGAGCGTTCGCGCATCAGGCGTTGGCCGCGCTCGGCAAAGCCCGGCATCAGTTCGCGGTACAGCGACAGCATTTCCGGGCGGTCCCGGCCCAGGCGGCGCAAGTCCGAGGCGCCGCCTATCACGGCTGCCGCTTTGACCGGTGCGCCCTGGCGCAGTGCCAGCAAAGTCATCATGGCGCCGCGCGAAAAGCCGGCCATGAACAGCTTGTTCATGTCCGCGCCCAGCGCACGTGCCAGCGGAACCAGGTTCAATACGTCGTGCACGTCCGCGCCGCCGAATTCGTCCTGCCCGCTGCTGCCGCTACTGCCGCGGTACTGCGAGGCCAGTACGATAAATCCTTGTTCGGCCCAGGCCGCCAGATCCACCAGGTCGGCAAACACCAGCCGCCCGAAATCGCGATTGCCGCCCCGGTTGAATATGATGACCGGCAGCGGCGCGGCGCTGGAGCGGGCCGGACGCAGCACGAAACCGCTCACGGTTTCGCGGTCGCTGCGGTAGGAAATGGCGTGGCATTCGATGCTGCCCTGCTGCAGCTGTGCAAAAATTGCAGCCGGACGCGCAGCGCGGAACGCCGCTTCGTCAAAGCTTTCGCCGTGCGCACTACGCAGGCCGCGCACGAACTCGATCCATTCCGCGTAACTCGCGAACG